>NZ_JBFODM010000038.1:0-154005 GCF_040908325.1 Aeromonas sp. R4-1 | reverse complement strand
GCTCGACGACTTGCGCCGCCATCACCTGATACAAGGTGCTGACATCGGCGTCGAAGAGGGCATCGAGACAGCGCCCGAGCACATCATCATTGAGGTCATCAGCACAGATCCCGGGGCCGATCAGGCGCTCAACCGGCTTGTTAGCGAAGAATTGCGGGAACATGTGCAGGGTGCTGCTGTGAAAGCCCAGGCCGTTCACTATCATGGCGACCAGCGCTTGACCATGTGAGACCTTGAAAGGGGGCGTTTTGGGGAGCACGGCATCGATCATGCGGGCAATGCCCAGTTCTTGGCAGAGTGCGGCGACCAAACCAAGGTGATCGAGGTTACGGATAGAGATAGCGGGAGCGGCCATGATGATCTACCTGCAAAAGAGAGTAATAGATCAGAATGGCCGATCGCCGTCAAGCTTTGAAAAAGCCAAAATTAGGTGCGGAATGACGGTTTATTCCCTCTTCCCTGCCGTTTTCTCCATTTTTCCTCCTCGATTTTCTCCGGTTCTGCCATCGCCGCTGGCAGTGGTTGTCGCTATAATGGCCGCCCTCAAGCAAGGTGGTGGTATGAAAGCAGAATATCTACAGCGATTCGGGGGCATTGCCCGTCTTTATGGTCAGAACGCACTGCGTTCCTTTAACCAGGCTAAGGTCTGTGTTGTGGGGGTCGGTGGCGTGGGCTCCTGGGCGGCAGAGGCGCTGGCCCGTGCCGGTATCAACCAGATCACCCTGATCGATATGGACGATATTTGCATCACCAACACCAATCGCCAGATCCACGCCATGCAGGGTACGGTCGGTCGTCTCAAGACCGAGGTGATGGCCGAGCGCATTCGCGCCATCAATCCAGATTGCGAAGTGATCGAGGTGGACGATTTCGTCACCGCCGACAACCTGGCTGAGCATATCAAGCGGGAGTTTGACTATGTGGTGGACGCCATCGACTCAGTCAAGGCCAAGGTGGCACTGATTGCTTTCTGCAAGCGCAACAAGATCCCGGTGATCGTCGCGGGTGGTGCTGGCGGGCAGATGGATCCGACCCAAATCACAGTGGCGGATCTGGCCAAGACCATTCAGGATCCGTTGGCCGCCAAGGTGCGCTCCGACCTGCGCCGGTTGCACAACTTCAGTAAGAATCCGGCGCGCAAGTTCGGGGTAGAGTGTGTCTTCTCAACCGAACAGCTGAGCTATCCGGATGGCAATGGTGGCACCTGTCAGACCAAGGCAGCCAGCGATGGCACCATGAAGATGGATTGCGCCTCCGGCTTTGGCGCCGTGACGCCGGTGACGGCAACCTTTGGGCTGGTTGCCGCATCCCGGGTATTGAAGAAGATTGCCGAGCGGGGTGCCCGAGCCGAGAAAGAGGCCGGGAATGAAAACGCTGGGTCGATTGGCGAAGCCTAATCGACCACTGAACAATGCGGGTTAGACAACCCGCCCTCGGATCGCCAGCACGATCGCTCTGAGCCCGTTACCCCGTGACGGGCTCAAATGTTTCTCCAGCCCCAGTTCGATGAAATACCCTTCCATATCAAAAGCCTGGATCGCCGCAGACGATTGGTGGTTGAGTGCCGCCAGCACGATGACGATAAGGCCCCGCACGATGCGGGCATCGGAATCACAGGCAAAGTGCCAGCAACCATCCTCGCTTTGTTCTCCCTTCAGCCAGGCCTGGCTTTCACACCCCTTGAGGCGGAACTCCTCCTGCTGCCATTCGCCGGGTAGCGCTGGCAGCTGCTTGCCGAGCTGGATGATGAGCCGGTACTGATTCTCCCAGCCGTGAGCGGCGGCAAACTGCTGGCGGATGGTGTCGGCGTTGGGCTCAAGGCCAATCTGGGTATAGCTTGCGAGGTCACTCATTCGGTTGTCTGCCTTAGAAGAAGTCACTGAGTTTGTGCAGGGCGGCCAGCAGGGCGTCGACATCGTCCCGATTGTTGTAGCAGGCCAGCGAGGCGCGCATGGTGCCGCCGATCCCGAGCGATTCCATCAGCGGCATGGCGCAGTGATGGCCGACTCGCAGGGCGATCCCCTGCATATCGAGCAAGGTAGCGGCATCTTGCGGGTGGATATCATCCAGCAAGAAAGAGACCGCACCGGCGCGTTGGCCGGGTTCACCGATTAGACGTAGCCCCGGTACCTGCTGCAGGCCAGCGACCAGATAGTCGGTCAGGGCCTGTTCATGGTTGGCGAGCCATTGCCGGTCTTGCTCCATCACAAAGTCGATGGCGGCGGCGAGGCCGATAGCACCAGCGATATGGGGGGTGCCCGCCTCGAATTTGAAGGGCAGGGTATTGAAGGTGGTGCCGCTGAAACTGACCCGATCGATCATCTCGCCACCGGCTTGCCAGGGCGGCATCCGCTCCAATAGCTCGGTGCGGCCCCACAACACACCGATGCCGGTCGGGCCATAGAGCTTGTGGCCGGAGAAGGCGTAGAAGTCGCAACCGATGGCTTGCACATCCACCTCGAGATGAGCCACCGCCTGGGCGCCGTCGATCAGCGTCACGGCGCCAACCGCTTTGGCGGCCTCTACTATCTGGGCGACCGGATTGACGGTACCGAGGGCATTGGATACGTGGGCCACGCTCACCAGCCGGGTGCGTGCTCCCAGCATGGCGTGATAGGCGGCCAGATCGAGATCGCCCCGCTTATCGAGTGGGATAACCCGGATCACCGCGCCGGTACGCTGGGCGACCAGCTGCCACGGGACGATATTGGCGTGGTGCTCCAGCGTGCTGAGGATGATTTCGTCCCCTGTCTTGAGTTCGTTCATCCCCCAGCTCTGGGCTACCAGATTGATCGCTTCTGTGGTACCACGGGTCCAGATAACTTCGTGGCTGCGGGGCGCATTGATAAAGCGGGCGACCGTTTCGCGGGCGGCCTCGAAGGCACGGGTCGCGCGGCCACTCAGGGTGTGGGCGGCACGGTGCACGTTGGCGTTGTCGATCCGATAGTAGTGAGCGATGGCATCCAGTACCGCTTGCGGTTTCTGGGTGGTGGCGGCGTTGTCCAGATAGACCAGAGGGTGGCCGTTTACCTCCTGCGCCAAGGCCGGAAACTGGCTGCGCAGTTGGTCGTGCTGTTGCTGATTCATGCTCCCCTCATCATCTGGAAAAAGTCATCATCTCGAAAGGTCGGCCATGATCCTGAAAATAGCGCCCAAACACAAGGCGCGATAAGTCGGAATGGCGGTTGCCTGCCGTGCAGCAGGTACGGCTCGTCGGGTGATTTCTGGTACAATGCCGCCCCTCATCATAAGCCAAGAGATCCGGCCCATGAAGCTCAACCCCAATCAGAACGAAGCGGTCAAGTATGTCTCCGGCCCTTGCCTGGTGCTGGCGGGTGCCGGATCGGGCAAGACCCGCGTCATCACCAACAAGATTGCCTATCTGGTGCAGCAGTGCGGCTACAGTGCGCGCAACATCGCTGCGGTCACCTTTACCAACAAGGCGGCGCGGGAGATGAAAGAGCGGGTCGGCCAGACTTTGGGGCGTAAGGAGGCGCGGGGGCTGATGGTCTCCACCTTCCATACCCTGGGGCTCGATATCATTCGTCGTGAGCACAAGAGTCTGAATCTCAAGGCCAACTTCTCCCTGTTCGATGACACCGACCAGCTGGCGCTGCTGAAAGAGTTGACTGAAGACGAGCTCGACAACGACAAGGACAAGCTCTCGGCCCTTATCAGCCAAATCTCCAACTGGAAGAACGACCTTATCCTGCCTGCCCGCGCCATGCGCATCGCCCGTGGGCCGGAAGAGGTGCTGATGGCTCAGCTCTACGAGCGCTATCACCGCCAGATGGTGGCCTATAACGCGCTGGATTTTGACGACCTCATCGTGATGCCGACCCTGCTGCTCAAGAGCAATCAGGAGGTGCGTGAGCGCTGGCAGAACAAGATCCGCTATCTGCTGGTCGATGAGTACCAAGACACCAACACCAGCCAGTACGAGCTGGTGAAGCAGATCGTCGGCGAGCGGGCTCGTTTTACCGTGGTAGGGGATGATGACCAGTCCATCTACTCCTGGCGCGGTGCCAAGCCGCAGAATCTGGTGCTGCTAAGCGAAGATTTCCCCAGCCTCAAGCTGATCAAGCTGGAGCAGAACTACCGCTCCAAGCGGCGGATCCTCAAGTGCGCCAACATCCTGATCGCCAACAACCCGCACGTCTATGACAAGGCGCTCTTCTCCGAGTTGGATGAAGGGGTGAAACTCAAGGTGCTGTTCGCCAAGAACGAGGAGCACGAAGCGGAGCGGATCGCCGCCGAGATGATGGGACACAAGTTTATGAACCGCACCCGGTTCAAGGATTACGCCATCCTCTATCGGGGCAACCATCAGTCGCGCATCTTCGAGAAGGCGCTGATGACCAACCGGATTCCTTACCGTATCTCCGGCGGCACCTCGTTTTTCTCCCGCACCGAGATCAAGGACATCATGGCCTACCTCAAGCTGCTGGTGAATCCGGATGAGGACACCGCCTTCCTGCGGGTGGTCAACCTGCCGCGCCGCGAGATTGGCCCCACTACCCTCGAAAAACTGGGGCAGTATGCCAATCAACGTGGCAAGAGCCTGTTTGCCGCCAGCTTCGAGCTGGGGCTGGAGCAGCACCTTTCCGGGCGCGGACTCGTGGCCCTGCAGGCATTCACCAACTGGCTGGTGCGCCTTGGCGATCAAGCGCTGCGCGGCAATCCGGTGGAGGCGGTGCGGGACATGATTAAGGAGATCCACTACGAAGAGTGGCTCTACGAGACCTCCCCCAGCCCGAAAGCGGCCGAAATGCGGATGCAGAACGTCTCTACCCTCTATCGCTGGATCACCGAGATGCTGGAAGGGGATGAGCTGGAGGAGTCGATGACGCTGGCTCAGGTGGTCACTCGCCTCACCCTGCGCGACATGATGGAGCGCAACGAGGGGGAAGATGATGCGGATCAGGTGCAGTTGATGACGCTGCATGCCTCAAAGGGGCTGGAGTTCCCCTATGTTTACATGGTGGGGATGGAGGAGGGCTTGCTGCCCCACCAGACCAGCATAGATGAAGACAACGTCGAGGAGGAGCGGCGTCTCGCCTACGTGGGGATCACCCGGGCCCAGACCGAGCTGACCTTTACCCTCTGCAAGGAGCGGCGTCAGTTTGGCGAGTCGGTACGGCCAGAACCGAGCCGCTTCCTGCTGGAGCTGCCGCAGGATGACCTTGAATGGGAAAACCAGAAAAAGGTGACTGCCGAGGAGCGCCAGCAGAAGGGGCAGATGGCGGTGGCCAATCTGCGCGCCATGTTCAAGAAGGATTAACCCTAAGTGCTGGCCGGAGTGAGCAGCGGTACTATGTCTGTGCCCGGCATGGGTGGTGAGATATAACGTCCCTGTCCCATCCGGCAGCCAATATCGATTAGCTTCTGCAATTGCTGCTGGTTCTCTATGCCTTCCACCACCAGGGTGTAATCGAGATCCTGACAGATATCCCGCATGGCGCGGATCAGCGCCAAATCTTTGGGTGATTGCAGCATCCGCTGGGTAAAGCTGTCATCCACCTTGATGTAGTCCACCGGGAAGTGGAACAAGGCGTTGAGAGAGGAAAAGCCGGTGCCAAAATCGTCGAGGCTGATCTGGATGCCCTTGGCGCGCAGCTCGTGCAGCGAGGCCAGCGCATCGGAATCTTGCCGCGACAGCTCCCGCTCGTTGAATTCAAAAATCAGATAGCCGGGGGCGACCCCTTCCTCTTCGATAATTCCCATCAGTCGCATGATGTGGTCATGGTTGACCAGATGCTTGCCCGACAGATTGATGGCGACCTTGAACTTGCTCTGCCCGGAGATTGGCAGCCAGTTCTTCAGTTGCTGACAGGTGTGGCGCAGGATCTGGTAATCCAGCTCCAGTATCAGACCACACTGCTCCGCCAGCGGAATAAAGTCGAACGCATCTTTCAGAATCCCCTCCTCGGTCAGCCAGCGCGCCATCACCTCCAGTCCGGTCAGGCGGCTATCCTGCAGCCGGATCACCGGTTGGAAATAGGGGACGATACGCCCCTCCCGCAGGGCTCTGGCCAGCATCTCTTCCGGCGAATTCCAGTTCTGATTGATGCAATCATCCGAGTAGCTGACGATGCGACTGCGACCATTGCGCTTGGCCTGATACATGGCCAGATCGGCCTGATGGAGCAGCTGGCTGATATCTGAGGTTTGCTCGGATACGCTCGATACCCCCAGGCTGACGGTAATGCTCAACTCGTTGCCGAGTAGCCGGAACGGGTAGGAGAGGCGGCTGATGATGCGGTTCAGTACCGGGCTGATGTCATCGTCGCTCTTGCTGCTGTCCAGATAGATGACAAACTCGTCGCCCCCCAGTCTGGCCACCAGATCGTTTTGTCGGATACAGGTTTGCAGGCGGCGGCTCACCTCCTTGAGCAGCTGATCGCCAGCGCTGTGGCCGAGGGTGTCATTGATCTGCTTGAAATGATCCACATCGATAAAAATCACCGCGAATCCCGGCGATTTGTAGCGGTTGTAGTGGGTCATGGCGTGGTTGAGGTGGTTCATCAACAGCGCGCGGTTGGGCAGTTGGGTCAGCGGGTCGTGAAGCGCATCGAATTGCAGCCGCCGTTCCAGCTCCTGATGCTGCTTGAGCTGCTTTTGCAGCCTGAGGTTGGTCTGACGCAGCTGTTGCAGCCGCTGGTTGATGGAGTCTTCGGTATTGATGTCGTTGAGCTGCTGGCGGATCCGTCTCAGCTCCAGCAGCAGGGTGAGCTGACCACGCAGGAAGTCGAGAAACAGCTTGTCGTCGGTCTCCAGCGGTTGAGCCGTGCTGATGATGAAGTGGGCGAAGTACTGTTGTTGCAGCCGCAGCGGCATGCTGTGCCAGTAGCGTGACTCCCTGCTCACCTCGATATTGCTGGTGCTGTGGCACAAGCCGCTGATGAACTCGTCTCCCTGATGGGGATGGGCAGGGTAGATCTTTTCCAGCTTCTGACTGGTTAACCTGACCAGCAGCATGTCCTCGATGGTGAGCATCTGGCGCAGTACCGCTTCCAGTTGGGAGAAGAGCGCCTGAGCCGGCAGGGTATTGGCGAGTCGCATGATGCGGCTGATGCTTTCGATTTTCTTTTTCCAGTTCGGGTCTTTGCGGATCAGCGGCGAAGGCAGCTCGGTGAGATGGGATCCCGCCTGGGTTTCGGTCAGCCGTTTGGCCAGACACTCCAGCAGCAGACGCAGGGTCGGCAGGTCGGCGGGGGTGCCACGCGCCAGCAACCACTGTATCTGGCCATGCTCGATGGGGAAGACGCACCATCCTTCGGCCTCATCCAGCTGGGTGAGCTGATCGGTGATGCGGGACTGCTCCCGGCCCAGCTGTTGCTTGAAGATGTCGCTGACCTTGTAGGCGTAAAGCCAGTTCAGGCCGGTATCGGAGAGGCCCAGCATGCCGAAATGTTGTAGCGGGCAGAGTTGGTCAATCTGCTGGATCAGGGCATCGTAATCGTCAGATGTGGCGGTTTGTGGCGCCGGGAAGTCCATAATGGCAGAGACCAACGCCAACAGAGGAGTTGAGTAGTGGGATTCGATGGATTGGGCCGACATGTGCAACTCCCGATATGTCTACCTTACAAGAGTAGTCGGAAGCCGATAGATTGAAAGGGCCGCAATTGCGGCCCTTTCAAATACTTACAGCTTGTCGATCATGTAGTGGATGGCGTTTTCAATCTCTTCATCACTACAGTTCGCACAGGTGCCGCGCGGAGGCATCATGCCGGACTTGCCGGTAAAGCCTTCAATGGCATGTTTCTTGAGAGTATCAATGCCCTGGGCGATGCGAGGATCCCAGGCTGCCTTGTCACCCCGTTTGGGGGCACCAGCGGCGCCGGTGTCGTGACAGGCAAAGCAGGCGCCCTTGTATACCGTTTCGCCATCGCGGGGACCGGAGGAGGCGGTCGCAGCAGGAGCAGCACTCGCGCCGGCAATACCTTCCAGATCCTTGGCGGTATAGACCTGACCGATTGGTTTGATCCGCTCGGCAATGGCCTCCGGTGACATCTCATCGGCAGCAAGCACTGCCCCAGACAAGCTGGCGGCCGTCATCCCGACAGCCAGCAAATAGCTCAGTTTTTTCAACACGCTCATATACTCCCAGCAGTCTTTTATTATCCATGTAAACGACGGGATTATAACCGAATAGTTACAGCCATTTAAACGCTTGTGTGTGAAGTGTTAAACAGTCTGCGTACAAAGTTTTGGCCGATATCACGGCAATTTGGGTGGTGGAGATAAAAAGAAACCCGGCATTTGCCGGGTTTCGAGTAACCAAGGGGTGAAACGGCCTATTTATCCCAGCTCAGGATCACCTTGCCGGAGTAGCCGGAGCGCATCGCATCGAACCCCTGCTGGAATTCGTCGATGTGGAATCTGTGGGTGATGATGGGGGAGAGATCCAGCCCGGACTGGATCAGGCTGGCCATCTTGTACCAGGTCTCGAACATCTCGCGGCCATAGATCCCTTTGATAAACAGCCCCTTGAAGATCACCTTGTTCCAGTCGATGGCCATGGTGGAGGGGGGGATGCCGAGCATGGCGATCTTGCCGCCGTGGTTCATCTTGTCGAGCATCTCCTGGAAGGCGCTCGGGACGCCGGACATCTCCAGCCCCACGTCGAAGCCTTCGGTCATGCCCAGCTCGCTCATCACGTCGGCCAGCTTATCCTTGGCCACGTTGACCGCGCGGGTGGCGCCCATCTTGCGGGCCAGCTCCAGCCGGTATTCGTTGACGTCGGTGATCACCACGTGGCGCGCACCCACATGACGGCAGACGGCGGCGGCCATGATGCCGATGGGGCCTGCCCCGGTAATGAGCACATCTTCACCCACCAGATCGAAGGAGAGGGCGGTGTGCACCGCATTGCCGAACGGGTCGAAGATGGCAGCCAGCTCGTCCGGGATGTTGTCCGGCAGCTTGAAGGCGTTGAATGCGGGGATCACCAGATACTCGGCAAAGGCGCCCGGGCGATTGACGCCAACGCCAATGGTGTTGCGGCACAGATGAGTGCGCCCAGCGCGGCAGTTGCGGCAATGACCGCAGGTGATGTGCCCTTCGCCGGAGACCCGATCGCCGATGGCGAAGCCGCGCACCTCCTGACCGATGGCGACCACTTCCCCAACATATTCATGGCCGACCACCATGGGTACCGGAATGGTCTTCTGGGACCACTCGTCCCAGTTGTAGATGTGGATATCGGTGCCGCAGATGGCGGTTTTGCGGATCTTGATCAGCAGGTCGTTGTGGCCGAGCTCGGGGGCCGGCACATCCGTCATCCAGATGCCGACCTCTTTGTGCAGTTTGGAGAGTGCTTTCATGGCTGTTCCTTCAATATGAATGCAGAAAAAAGGGGCTGCAGCCCCTTGATTCAAATCAGATAACGCCGAGTTCACGGCCGATGCGGATAAAGGCGTCGATCGCCTTGTCCAGCTGCTCGCGGGTATGGGCGGCAGACATCTGGGTGCGAATGCGGGCCTGACCCTTGGGCACGACCGGGAAGGAGAAGCCCACCACATAGATGCCAGCTGCCAGCATGCGGCTCGCCATTTCGGAGGCGAGTTTGGCATCCCCCAGCATCACCGGAATGATGGCGTGGTCGGCGCCTGCCAAGGTGAAACCGGCTGCGCTCATCCGCTCGCGGAAGTAACGGCTGTTCTCTTTCAGACGTGCGCGCAGGTCGTGACCTTCCGCCAGCATGTCGATCACCTTGATGGTGGCGGCGACAATAGAGGGGGCCAGCGAGTTGGAGAAGAGGTAAGGGCGGGAGCGCTGACGCAGCCAGTCGATCACCTCTTTCTTGCCGGAGGTATAGCCGCCGGATGCGCCGCCGAGCGCCTTGCCCAGGGTGCCGGTGATGATGTCGACCCGATCCATCACGCCGCAATATTCGTGGGTGCCGCGACCGTTTTCGCCGATAAAGCCGACGGCATGGGAGTCATCCACCATCACCAGCGCATCGTATTTGTCGGCCAGATCGCAGATGGATTTGAGGTCGGCGATGACGCCATCCATGGAGAAGACACCGTCGGTGGCGATCAGCTTGAAGCGGGCGCCATCGGCGTCAGCCTGCTTGAGCTGGGCTTCCAGCTCGGCCATGTCGTTGTTGGCGTAGCGATAACGCTTGGCCTTGCACAGCCGCACGCCGTCGATGATGGAGGCGTGGTTGAGGGCATCGGAGATGATGGCATCTTCGGCGCCGAACAGGGTCTCGAACAGACCGCCATTGGCATCGAAACAGGAAGAGTAGAGGATGGTATCTTCGGTGCCGAGGAAGGCAGACATCTTCTGCTCCAGCGCTTTGTGCTGATCCTGGGTGCCACAGATGAAGCGCACCGAGGCCATGCCGAAGCCATGGCTGTCGAGTCCCTGATGGGCGGCAGCGATCAGATCCGGGTGGTTGGCCAGCCCAAGATAGTTGTTGGCACAGAAGTTCAGTACCTGCTCACCGCCGACGGCGATGTTGGCCTGCTGGGCGGAGGTGATGATGCGCTCCTGCTTGTACAACCCTTCAGCTTGCACCTGGTTCAGTTGCTCGGTCAGGTGACGATAGAATCCGTTAGACATCCTCGATCCTTAGTGGCTATTTCAGCTGCGTATCAACAGAGGGCGACATTTTACTGCAATCTGTTGCGGTAAATTCAAATGATTGTGCTGATATTCAACAAATGTGAAACAGATCTCACCCAGCTGGTTGGGCCAGCTGGCGGTAGTGCTGCTCCAGCTGCTGGATCTGTCCGGCAACCTGGGGTTGCACATAGGGGCGCAGCAGGAACAGCACCTTCAACACGCCCTGATAGAGCAGAGGTTTGGTGATGCGGGTGTTGGGGGCCTGGGCAATCTGGAAGGGGATCCAGCAGGTCACCACCATCTTGATGGTCTGTCCCAGATCCGGTAGGTCTTCATCGCTGACATCTATGATGCCCCCTTCGCGCAGGCTTCTGAGCAGCGCGACCACGGAGGATCGCATCTGCTCCTGGGCCTTGAGGTACTTCTGTTGCAGCGGCTCGTCACGGCTCAGGATGTCCGGCAGGTTGGCGTAGAAGAAGCGGAACTGCCACATCAGATAGAAGATGGCATCGAGATAGCCCATCAGATCCTGCAGGGTGATTTCACGGTTGCGGGTCGGCACGAAGCTCTCGCTCAGGTGACGGGCATACTGGTCGAAGATGGAGTGGATGATGTCTTCTTTATTGCGGAAGTGGTAGTAGAGGTTGCCTGGGCTGATACCCATGTGCGCCGCAATATGGTTGGTGGTGATGTTGCGTTCACCCTGATCGTTGAACAGCTCGGTCGCGCTGTGAATGATCCTGTCTCTGGTTTTCATCACTCATTCCTCCAACAGGTTCCGCTCGGGGCAGTTTTGAACAAGGTCGAATCCCCGGACGGCCCGTGATAAACTTTTCGGCAATTTCAAATTGGCTCACTATACACAGCTTTAACAAGCAGTCACATGTAGCCATCAACGTACGAGAGGCAAACTCCATGATCGTAGTAACTGGCGGTGCTGGCTTTATCGGCAGCAATCTGGTCAAGCAGCTGAACGCTCAAGGACGGACCGATATCGTGGTCATTGATGACCTGACCGACGGCACCAAGTTCGTCAACCTGGTCGATCTGACCATCGCTGACTACATGGACAAAGACGAGTTTCAGGCTCGCATCGTCTCCGGTGACGAGTTTGAAGAGTGGGACAACGGCATCGAGGTGATCTTCCACGAAGGCGCCTGCTCTGCCACCACCGAGTGGAACGGCAAGTTCATCATGGAGGTCAACTACGAGTACTCCAAGGATCTGTTCCACTACTGTATCGAGCGTGAAATCCCGTTCATTTACGCCTCTTCTGCCGCGACCTACGGTGGCCGCAACGACAACTTCATCGAAGATCCCAAATTCGAACAGCCGCTCAACGTCTACGGCTACTCCAAGCAGCTGTTTGACCAGTACGTGCGCCGCTGGATGCCGGAGATCAACTCTCAGGTCGTTGGCCTCAAGTACTTCAACGTCTACGGCCCGCGCGAGCAGCACAAAGGCTCCATGGCTTCCGTCGCCTTCCACCTCAATACCCAGGTGAAGAAGGGCGAGAATCCCAAGCTGTTCGAAGGTTGCGACGGTTTCCCCAACGGCGGTCAGATGCGTGACTTCATCTATATCGACGACGTCTGCAAGGTAAACTTGTGGTTCTGGCAGAACCCGCAGCATTCCGGCATCTTCAACTGCGGTACCGGCCGTGCCGAGCCGTTCCAGAACGTGGCCGAAGCCGTGATCAAGCATCATCAGAAGGGTGCCATCGAGTACATTCCCTTCCCGGATCATCTCAAGGGTCGCTACCAGAGCTTCACCCAGGCTGACATGACCAAGCTGCGCAGCGCAGGTTATGACGCCGAGTTTAAAACCGTTGCCGAAGGGGTTGCGGATTATATGGCTTGGCTCAACCGGGCCTGATTATTCGCTTTTGCGGAATGGCCGCCAATGAGGCGGCTTTTTCATTATTTCCTATGTGGTTAGCATGAAGAAAAAAGTCTTATTTATAATGGAAACATTGGGCGGAGGAGGCGCCGAAAAGGTCCTTATTGAAACGCTTAAGCGTTTGGATTTTAGTAAATACGCTATTACGCTGCTGTTATTAAGGCGTGAGGGTGTATATTTATCTCAAGTTCCGAAAAATGTAAAAATAGAATTTCTGTTACCGACCGAACCATCGGGGTTGTTTCAGCGTAGAATTTTTTTCTCTATTAAAAAACGCTGGTGGAATTTCGTTCTAAATAGCAAGTGGTTAGCAAATATCGTATTTAATGAACGATATGATATTGGTATCGCATTTTTGGAAGGGAATAGCTCTCTGTTGTTATCTCACCTGAATTCTGTTGTTCGAAAGATAGCATGGGTCCATATAGACTTGTTGTGCCATCAAATTCTTTCCAGAAAAGTTGAGCGTACCGTTTATAAAAAAATGGATAACATTGTCTGTGTCTCTAAAGGTGCACAGAATGCATTATTGAAATTGTATCCTGAAGTGAAACCATATACTCACGTGGTTTATAACCCTGTTGATATAGAAGGCATAATGCGGAAAAGTCATGAGCCTATTACGAGTGAGGGGCAAATAAAAGTTATTGCTATTGGACGGCTATGCAATGCCCAAAAAGGATTCGACATATTACTGGCTGCTCATAAAATAAATATTGATGCAGGGGTTAAATATCACCTTACTATTTTGGGAGAAGGTGATGATAGAGCTGGGTTAGAGTCATTTATCAATATTAATAATATTGGTGATAGTGCGAAATTACTTGGGTTCAAGGAAAATCCATATCCATATCTTGCTGATAGCGATCTATTCGTTATGTCCTCACATTATGAGGGTTACCCGGTTGTACTCGTAGAGGCAATGGCGTTGGGGAAGGCCATTGTATCGACAGATTGTACTGGACCTAATGAAGCTCTCGATGGCGGAAAATATGGTGTTCTCGTTCCTGTCGGGGATGCAAATGCGCTTGCATTGGCAATACGAAAAATGATTGAAAATAAAAAAACGCTATCAACATATAGTTCCTTATCGAAGGAGCGAGCCAGGATTTTCAATCTCCGAGAGAGTATGAGGCAGATCGAGCAATTATTAGATGGGGAGAGCAAACTTCCTTCCAGTTGCACTCTTCATTCGAGTCTTGTTGACGGAGGTGTAGGGTGAATATATTGATGGCACTCTCCCAGCTCGAGGTAACGGGCGCGGAGGTCTATGCCACGACGGTCGGTAACGAACTGACCCGGCGTGGTCACAACGTCTTTTATGTGTCAGATACCTTGACCAAACCGACCCTTGGCCCCGTCTTCAAGCTGAGATTCAACAAGCGCAGTATTCTGCGCCGTTTCTGGCACGTCTTTTACCTTATCTACCTCATCAAGAAACACCATATCCAGTTGGTGCATGCTCACTCCCGCGCCTCAGGCTGGAGCAGCTATGTGGCCTGTAAGCTGACTGGCACCCCGATGATCACCACGGTACATGGGCGTCAGCCGGTGCACGCCTCGCGCAAGGCCTTCCATGCTCTTGGATTCAGGGCGGTTGCCGTTTGTGAGGATATTGCCCGGCAGATTGTCGACAATCTGGGGGTCGATCCCGCGATAGTGCAGGTGCTGCGTAACGGTATCGAAACCGACAAGTTCCAGCCTGTGCCTGCGCCGGACAATCCAAAGCCGGTGATTGCCATCATTGGCCGTTTGAGCGGCCCCAAAGGGGAGCTTTGCTACCGCCTGCTCGACGAAGTGCTCGATCTGGATGCCTGTCGGGTGCGGATTGTCAGCGGTACCAAGGTGCCGGAGCGCTTTGCCCGTTTCGAAGGGCGCGCCGAGTTTGTTGGGTACGTCGACGATGTCCCCGCTCTGCTGGCGAGTTGCGATCTGGTGATCGGCGCAGGTCGGGTAGCGATGGAAGCACTGCTCTGCGGTCGACCCGCCTTTGCCATTGGTGAAGCCAGGGCCATCGGTCTGGTGAGCGAGCAGAATCTGGATGAGGCGCTGGCCAGTAACTTCGGTGACATTGGTCCCAAGGATCTGGCCATTGATTTTGCGGCCCTGAAGGGAGAGATCGAATCTGCCCTGGCCAGCAAGACGGTGCCGGAAGCCATTCGCCAACGCATTCAGGATCAGTATGGCTTGCAGGGGGTAGTATCCGGCCTCGAAACCATCTATCAGGATGCCGTAGTCGAAACCCTGCGCCGCGAGATGCCGGTCATCATGTACCACCGTTTTATCGAGCAGGATAGCGAGAAAGGGGTGCACGGCACCTGGATGCCGATCGCCATGTTCGAGAAACATTTGCGCCTGATGAAGTGGCTCGGCTACGAAACCCTGACCTTCCGTGATCTGGCTGACAAAGGCTTTATCCACCGTCTGCAATATGGCAAGAAGTACCTGATGATCACCGCCGATGATGGCTATCAGGACAATCTGACCCGCATGCTGCCGCTGCTGGAAAAATATGGTTACAAAGCGGTGGTGTACGTGGTCACCGGTGAAGGCTATAACCGTTGGGATGTGGAGCATCCGACCAATCCGGACACCAAGGTTTCATTGATGAGTTGTGAGCAGGTCAAGGCGCTGGCTGCCAGCGGTCATGTGGAAATTGGTGGTCATACCCTGACTCACCCCCGCTTGAGTCAACTCACTGCCGAACAACAAGCCCATGAAATTCAGGATAATAAACGCCAACTGGAGGCCCTGCTTGGCCATCCGCTGCTCTCGTTTGCCTACCCTTACGGAGATATGAACGAGAGTGCCAAGGAGCAGGCTATCGCCGCCGGGTATCGTTTTGCCGTTGCTACCAATAGTGGCCCCAAAGCAATGCACCAGGACCCTTTTAAGATCCGCCGGATTGCTATCTTCCCCCGCACTGATGTGTTCGGGTTGTGGCGCAAAATTCGCGGGAACTATGTATTTAGGAAGTGATTTATGCCACCAGTAATTCAGGTCTTTTTTGATCGCCTGACCACAGTGCTTTTTTCTGCCACGTTGGCATTTACATTTTGTGGACTTTTTTTGTTGCCAAATGGTAAGGGTATTCTTGCTAATATGTTGGTTATTTCGATTGCGATCGGAGTTATAAATCTGATTATTGGTCGGAAGTGGGATATAGGACTACGGGATAGACGTATTCTCTGGCTATTTTTTGGATATGCCGCATTTATTTTAATAAACCGTCTCATTCATGGTGATCAGTATGGAGTTATGCGCAGTCTTGGCTATGTCTCCTTATTCGGGCTTTTGGTACCAAGAAAAGAGATCGTTCTAAGAGTAAGCCGATACGCCATCATGGCGGGTGGGGTTGGCATGGGCTTTATCAGCCTGTGGCAACAGTTTCATGGCATCTATAGGGTTGAGGGATTTACCAATGCAATACTATTTTCACAGGCAAGCTTGGTGATAGCACTACTGGCTTGGGGCATGCATAAAGAAAGATCTCTGCTTAGTTGGGAGAAAGGTTGTGCGTTGTTATCTATCTTGATGGCGCTCTACAGCCTCTATGCTTCGCAGAGCCGCGGTGTTTGGCTGGCATTTATGACGATTGTTGGTTTGATTGTGCTTGTTAAGGCGATGAAAAAACCGCTCAAATATATTGTTTTTTTGCTTCTGATATTGAGCGGAGGAGCAGTTTTTTACAATCAGAGTTCAGTATTACAAGAACGAGTACAAGCCAGCATTTCTGATATCAGTAATGCAGAGAAGGGCGTTTATGGCACTTCTTGGGGATTACGTCTGGTCGCTTGGCAGGGGGCATGGCAAGGGTTTCTAACTGCCCCCGTGTTAGGGGTTGGTACTGATGGATTTGATGTAACGAAACAGGCTTTGGTTGCATCCGGTGTCAGCTCTCCTTTGTTACTAGATCCCGCCCTAGCCCATTCCCACAATCAATATATGCAAAACTTGATCATTCGTGGTGCCGTTGGTTTTAGCGCGCTTCTACTGTTCTTTGGGTGGCCAATGTGGTGGGCGATACAACGTTGGGGTGTGAGTTCGGTTGGGTTATTATTACCACTTTCTTTTGCCATCAATAGCTTGAGTGATGTTCCATTTGAGCATCAAAATACATTGTTTCTCTACACGTTGGGATTGGTATATATCTGGTTCCAAAATCAAGATAATCATAGAGGTTTTCGATGATTCCAATTTTCGTAATCAGCTTGTTACGAAGCCATGAGCGGCGAGCAGCCATTGAGAAGCAAATGGCTCATGCAGGCTTATCTTTTACATTTTGGGATGCTGTAGATGGAAAGCTATTAGGTAATGATGGTTTAGCTAAGGTAGATCTAAATGCAGCGGAGGCATTTTGTGGCCACTCTTTAAGCTTGGGTGAAATAGGTTGTGCGTTAAGTCATATCAGCCTCTATGAGATGATGGTAAAGAACAATATAGATAAAGCTATCATATTAGAGGATGATATATATATTCACATGCATTTTAAGAGTGTTGTGGAGGAGGCTTTGAAAAAATCTAGTTCAGAAATCATCTTCATTCATCATGGAAAGGCGAAACAGTGGCCATGGGCACGAAAGTTACCAGAGGGATATCGATTATCCCGTTATCTTCGGCCTAGTAAAAATTCCAATAGGGGTATTATATCCACCGCTGGATATATATTGACATCAGAAGGTGCGCGAAAATTATTACATTGTGCTTATCCAGTAAGAATGCCATCTGATTATTTGACTGGTCGGCTTCAGTTGAACAAATTGAATGCATCAGGTATTGAACCATGCTGTTTGGATGTCGGGTTGTTTGATACGACGATTGATGATCGTGATTATGGTCAACATATACAATAATAGAGGTGATGACTGTGATTAAAACCTTGCAATTGTGGAGAGATGCGCTTCGTCGCAAGCTTGGCATTTTACTATTTGATCACCACTCATCAGTGATATCACCATCGAATGGGGCTACTGTTTTTGTGAGATGGGATGCGAAGCTTGGTGATGCAATCGTCTCTTCTTGGGCGGCAAGAGAGATTAAAAATGTATTTCCAGATAGGAAGGTTTATATCATAACCACCTCCGCAATGGCACCTTTGTTTCGAGATTTTTTTAATTTTGATAATGTTTTTGAGATATCAAAAAGGGCTAGCTATACCGAGCTAAAAAAGCTAGCAAAAGAGTTGGGGGACGTTGATTACCTCATTCATTTTAGTCAAAAGATGAAGATGAAAGATCTTTATTTTGTTTCTCACGTTGGAAGCAAGAATGTCGCGGGAATTGATGATGAGCTTGATTGTGTTAATATAAAGTTGGGCAAAAAAACAGCTGGCATGCACTTCTCAAAGAAATTTAAGGTGTTGTTGGAGTATATGGAAATTGTTAACCCTGACACCAGTTATATAGTGCCTTATTTCAAAGATTCTGAGGATAGGGTTGGCTCTTGGTGGCCAAGTCATAAAACGTTGTGCTTCAATCCATATGGTAGTGGGGCATCCCGTTGTTTCAGCGTTGAGAAAACCATAGCTCTAATAAACACAATGCTTGCTTCATCAAATTACAACATTTGTCTATTGTACCCGCCTGGTCGTGAGAAGGACGTAGAACGCATAATATCTCATGTTTGTGACCCCGCCAGGATTCTCATTGATCATGAAAAGCCATCTTTGGCTGCGCTCTTTGCACAGGCAAGGCATTGTGCCGGTATGGTGTCTGTAGATACTGCTACTGTGCATATTGCAACAGGTTTGAATAAACCAGTTCTTGGTATTTATAATGATAATTTCGGGATGCCGGAGAATGTAGAGTGGCATCCAAATAATCATCGCTCAAGAGTTATCTACGCAGAAACCAGGTCTGCACAACAAGACGTAAACTTTATAAACGTTGCTGAATTTGAAATGGTATTTAAAAAGTGGGTGGCTGATTATCTATAGAGAGTTGGGGTTTTCCCCAACTCTTTTTCATAAAGATATAAATTCTTCGGTAACTCTTTCACTAGAAAAAGGTTGATAATAGTTTGAATTAACGGGGATTCTTCTTCGATCCATGCTTGTAATTGCTATGGCCAGTTCACTGATGTCTTCCATCGGTATTAAAAATTTATCGAGTGGTGTTGTCAATATTTCAGCAGGCCCAGATGGACAATCCACACTGATAACCGGTGTATAGCAGATAAGTGCTTCAATAAGCACAGTTGGTAGCCCTTCTGCATCTGATGTCAGGATGAGTGCTTGGGCAGCCTTGATATAGGGATAGGGGTTCTTCTGAAAGTCGATGATCTTCACCTTGCTGGCAAGGTTCATCTCTTCGATCATGGCTTCAATGTGAGGGCGTCGCTCCCCTTTGCCCATCAGGACGAGTGGTGTATCAACGCCGCTTAGCTGATATGCCTGCAAGAGACGATCGTGGCGTTTTCGTTCTTCGAAGGTGCCGACATGGATAAAATACTTGTCGAATGGCTTGCTGAAAGGCTCATTAGCCAACGCCTGAATTTTCTCGATATCAAACGGATTGTAGATAACCTGACACGATTTAGGGGTAGCTTTGACATTGTGCAAAATGTCGTCTGCTATACCACGGGACACACAGATCAGTTTCTTGCCATTATAGAAGCGCTTGAATTTTTCATATCCTTTGGCATTGTCTTTGGCAAAACCGGTGACATTACCATGGATCCAGTAATAGATATTCAGTGTTTCAGGCAGGTGCCTGGTAATTTTGTCACATGAACATGAGATGATGACGTCAGGTGAAATATCTTTGATTTTTTTCAGGATCAGTGACGCTTGTATCTTTTCAACCGCCATATTGGATATGGCTTTGGTCAGTTTTGTGACAATGCCAAGATTAAGCGGATGAATATTTTCAGGCAACGTATGATCTATTTTTTCCCGTAAGGTAAACAAGGTTACATCTGTACCGGCATCTTTTAGCAATGATGCGGTATTGAGCAAAACCTTTTCCGCACCACCACCATACAAGTCTTCAACAATGAATAAAAACTTTTTAACTGGTGGGGTCATAACTGCTCCGCGGGTCTCATAACTGACTGGTAAATCTACTAAAAATGTGAATCGTAAACGAGCAAAATCAGGTGGCAACTGTTAAAGTCGTTAGCAATTTTTTCAATAGGTATGGATCAATGATTGGTCTTAGTGGGCGCTACCATAACGCATTATTCGCGGCCTGTATATTTGCCGGGCTGCTGCTCTCCTGGTTGTTTTCTGTTAATCAGCTCCTCACTGGCGACCAGACCCAGATGCTCTACAAGGGTTACCTTGGAGCCTATGAGGGGGTCTGGCTCAGCTATGGTAATGCAGCGAGTGCGGTGGGCAATGTGCCGGGCAGCTTGTCGGCCTGGCTGATTGGCGGGCCGCTGCTGCTGTGGGACTCTCCCTATGCCCCCATGGTGTTGCTGCTGGCGATGCGGCTGGTCGGGTTCCTGCTGTTTGATGCGGTGATCCGCCAGGTGTTTGTTGACCCCGTATCGAAGGGCAATGCGCGGTTGCTGTTTCTGGTGCTTTGCTGGCTTAACCCCTGGTTCCAGTACGAGAGTTTGCTCTACAACCCCTCCTATCTCTTCCTCTTCTCGGCCATGCACTGCTGGTCGGCCTGGCATATGCGCGAGCGGGCCTCCTTCTGGCACATGATTGTTCACCTGCTGGCCATCGGCATGGCGATGCAGTTGCACTACTCCTGGCCGCTGTTGGCGGTAATGTCCACCTATCTGTTCTGGCGCCGCATTCTCAAGGTGAGCTGGAGCGGGGTGGTGGTGGCTACCCTGCTGATCGGTGCCTCCCTGATCCCTTACGCCATGGAAGTGATGAGCAACAGCCACATCACCCAGAACGTCGATCCCGAGGCGCGCCAGCGCTATATCGGCTGGGGGCTGGTGCATGTCTATCCGGTGCTGAAATCGGTGATTTACTGGCTGCGCTACGGCTCCTGGCTGTTTGCCAGCAAGCTGGTCAACGATACCCAATTCATCTGGCTGGCGGGGAACGAATATCTGCAGATGGCCGCGATCTGGCTGTGGCGGCTCGTGATTTACGGGATGGGCTCGGTGACCGTATTGCTGGCAGCCAAGGCCAACTGGCAGTTGTGGCGCGAACTCAAACCGCGTCTGCTGCGCAGCGACCGTGCATCCGTGGACGGCACGAGCTGGCTCGGCCTCTATGCTATGGCGGCCGTATTGGCTGTGCTGGTGAGTGCGGCGCTCTCGCCCATCATCTTCAACTACTGGCACCTGATGCTGATCTTCCCCTACGCCCTGTTCCCGATCCTGCTGTTGCTGGTGCGTTGGAGCCGTCGTTATCCGCAGTGGGTTGGCAAGGGGCTGCTGGCAGCAACTTTGTTCTGCACCGCGGTGAACCTGATTGCGGCGAGCGACAGCACCAAGTTCTCCTATCAGGCTGACTACAAGCTGCAAGTGCAGGAGTATTTGCATGAGATGAAGCTGCAGCCCAAGTAATTAGGGGGAGTGCGGTCAGACGAAGGGAGGCGTAATGCCTCCCTTTGTTTTTTCCGTAGCTCAATAAGCGGGTTGTGGTTGCCGGTCATCGCTGGTGGCGTAGCCGACCTGCTTTGGTGGGCATTGCATCAGCTGCAAGGGCATAGCCGGAATGCAATAATCTACAAGCTTTCAGCTTGTTTGCGGTGTATCTATAACCCATGAATACCACCGATTCCCTCATCCGCTACTGGCAATCCCCGCACCTGCCGGGGGTCGAGCTGTCGCACTCTCACCACAGGGTGTTCAGCTACGGCCGCCATGTCCATCTCGACTACCATATCGGGCTGGTGCAGCGAGGTTGCCAGAAGTTTATCCACAAGGGGAACAGTCACCATCTGGTGCGCGGGGTGCTCTCTACCGTCAACCCGGACGAGGTGCATGACGGCCTCAGCCTGCTGCCGGAAGGGTACGAGGTACGGGTCTTCGCCATCGATCCGCAGCAGCTGGCGCTCTGGCTGCCGGAGCAGCCGGAACCCTTCTTCGACAAGGGATTGCAGAGCCGCCCCGACCTCTATCAGGGCTTTGCCCAACTGCACGGCTATCTCGACAACCCCAAGGCTGATGGCCTGCTGATCGAGAGCCAGCTGCTCGCCCTGCTGGGGGAGCTGCTGCATCTGGCCCCCGAGGTGCACCAGCTGGCCGATCCCCAGTTGCGATTCCTGCGCGACTATCTGATGGCCGCCCTCGACGAGCCCCACTCGCTGGAAGAGCTGGCGGGGCTGCTCGGGCTCGACCGTTTCGCCTTTCTGCGCCAGTTCAAGAAGCGCAGCGGCATGACCCCCTACGCCTGGCTGAAGCGGCTGCGACTGGAGCAGGGCAAGCGGCTGCTGGCGAGCGGCATGGCGGTGAGCGAGGCGGCGCTGGCGGTCGGCTTCTTCGATCAGAGTCACTTCCACCACGGCTTTCGCCAGGCATTCGGTCTGACACCCGCCGAATTTCGTGCCCAGATGCAATCTTTTACAAGCCGCGCCCCCCGCTGATCCGCCATGCTGGCTCCCCGTCGTTAAAGCGAGAGTTGTTATGCTGACCAGTCTGTTCGTTACCCTCGGCCTGATGCACCTGATTGCACTGGCCAGCCCCGGCCCCGATTTTGCCCTGATCCTGCGCACCAGCCTGCACCGGCCGACCGCCCTTGGCGCGGCGCTGGGGATCTCGTTGGCTATCATGGTGCACGCCACCCTCAGTCTGACCGGCATCAGCATGCTGATCGCCAACAACCCCATGCTGTTTATGGTGATCAAATGCGGCGGTGCCCTCTATCTGGGCTGGCTGGGCTGGGGGGCCCTGATGGCGGCCCGCCAGCAGAGCAGTACCGTGATGGCCAGCACCGCCAACGAGCTGCGCGGCTGGGGCAGGGGCGTGCGCACTGGCCTTGCCACCAATCTGCTCAACCCCAAGGCGCTGGTGTTCTTTATCGGTCTGCTGGCTGCCATGGTGACGCCAGAGGTGGATGGAATGACCCGCAGCCTGCTGGTGGGCGAGCTCTTCATCATCTCCCTCTGCTGGTTCGGGTTGCTGGCGTGGAGCCTCTCCACCGATCGTGCCCAGCGCCTGCTGCTGCGGGTGCAGCGGCCACTCAATCTGGTGACCGGCGTGCTGTTTGCGGTGGTCAGCCTCTCCATTCTGGCGAGCATGAGGGCCGAGCTGGTGGCCTGACGAGTGGGCGCATGGGCCTATACTCCAACAAGGTTTACCTGTCAGGAGTGCCCGGCCATGCGTCTACTGCCTCTTTGCTGGTTGTTGGGGATGACCCCGGCGCTGGCGGCCCCGGTTCAGCTCAAATTGCTGGAGTGGGGCTATCTGCCAGCGGGTTATGAACAGCAGTTTGCCGACTACGCCAACGCCCATGGGGTGGAGGCGACGGTCAGCCGGATCGAGCCGCTGCTGACCGATTTCGACAGCGTCTACCGCTCCCTGCGCACCCGCAGCGCCGATGTGGTGCTGCCGACCAGCTACTTCTACAAGGCCCATCACCAGCCGCTGTTCAAGCTGCTGCTACCCATCGATTTCAGCCGCCTGCAGCACTACGCCGAGGTGAAGCCTGCCCTCAAGAACACCGAGTATGACAAGCAGGGGGAGCACAACTACTCGGTGCCCTTCTCCTACGCCATGTTCAGCCTCGCCTATGACAGCAAGCAGGTGCCGCAAGCGCCCACCAGTTGGCAGGTACTTGCCAACAGCTCGCCGTCGGGCCAGTTTGCCGAGTTCTGCGACCAGTTCGAGCCGCTGCTCTTTTCGGTGCTGCTCTCCCTTGGCAAGTCGCCCGCCCTGTTTGCCAGCGGCGAGATGCTGGCCGACAAGACCTTGCAGCAAGAGGTGGAGCAGCAGCTCTCGCAGCGGCTGCGAGCCAGTCGCGGCTTCTGGTTCAATCAGGCCAACCGCTGTGAGGATCTGCGCCAGCAGACCTTTGCCACCACCTGGGGGCTGGAGCTGGTGGAGTGCAACAAGCAGAACGAGCAGCAGTGGCGGATCGCCATGGTGCAGGAGGGGGCCATCTATGCCCTCGATGCGATCTCTATCGCCCGTCATGTCGGCGATGATCCCGCTCGGCTCAAGGCCGCCTACCTGCTGGTGGATTTTCTGCTGAGCGCACCGCTGCAGCGCCAGATGCTGGTAGGCACGCCCACCATCTCGGCCAGCAATATGGCCTCCCGGCCGCCCCTCAGCCCGCAGGAGCAGGCGGTGCTGCCGGATCGCCCGCTGCCGGAGTTTGACGAGCGGCTGCTGGTGCCCGCGTTGCCCGCCCATATCAAGAATCGCTACAAACGGATGGTGCAGCAGGCGATCGTCGCCAGCGGCAAAGAGGGACTGGTCAAGCAGTGCCCCTGGGATCTCGATAACTGATGAATGAGCCTGCCGCTTCTTCGGCGGCAGGCAAGTTTGCGCAAGATGGCTGATGATCGGTCATCGCCCGTTCCAGGGCATTCCCCCGTTCAACTCACGCCGCTCGCGGGCTCGCATCGTTTGAAAAAACTGAGCGCTTTCCGCAGCCCCATTTAGCCGGATTAAACAACCGAACCCTCGCCAGATTGCCGTTCGTACCCTGGCTGACCCTGTACAAAAGTGCCTCAATTGTGACAACTTGGATGTGAGCTGAACAATCCTGATCTGTCCCTTGTGGGAAGGTGATGAATAGGTTATTTCTCTGTGACATTGGCGGCATCCGGCACGGGTTCTCCAGCCATGTGGTGCGAAATCCACAGCAAAAACAAACAGTAAAATGCAGGAGCAAATATGAAAAAGGTCGTGATGATTGCCGTGGCTGCGGCCCTGCTGGGTGGTTGCGCCGTCAAGAATCAGGTATCCCACAGCTTGCAGGCGATCCCGCTGACAGCCTTCCAGCAGAGCGAGAGCAACCCCAATCAGCGCGTCTACAAGGAGCCGGGCGTTGACCTGCGCCAATACAATGAGGTGCTGCTCGATCCGCTGCAGTTTATCCGGCAGGAGAATGGTCAGTGGTATCTGCTGACCGCCAACGAACAGAACCAGATTGGCCGCTACTACCACGACAAGTTCCAGAGCGAGCTAATCAAGCAGGGCGTCAAGATCGCCACCGCCCCCGGCCCGAAAGTGATGCGGATCCAGGCCGCCGTCACCAACTTCGACCTGACCCGCCCCGACCCCAAGCTGCGTGACCTGCTGCCGGCCAAGATCGCCATCAACGTCACCCGCGAAGTGATCGGCAAGGAGCCCTACCTGCTCAAGGTGGGCAGCATGGCCCAGCTGCTCGACTCCCGGAGTGGCAAGCTGCTGGTGCGGGTGATGGATGCCCGCGAGAGTCAGGATACCACCCACAAGGATGAGCCCATCACCGCCGGGGAGATGGAGAAGATGATCGACCAGTGGGCGGCCAGCCGCGCCAAACAGCTGGCGGATAATCTTGGGAAATAAGAGCGGAAATTAGCCTCAGTGCAGACAGATCGAGAGAGGGAGCCAGCGGCTCCCTCTTTTTGTCTCTATTTTTGTCCGCACCACATGCCGCTGGCATGGCCGTTCAGCCCTTGCCGAATGGGGAATCGACCCGTTGCCGAGTCCGCCGCCACACCATCCGCTGTGCAACGGGCCGACCGATTTCTGCTTTTCTCGCCCGCATTCAGGCAGTTAGGATGACCCCTCCCGTGACAACATCCTCATAGAAAAGGAACCGCTATGACCCGCCACCCCTGCATCAAACACTGGAGCGAGCTGCAAGAGCAGACGCCGCGCTACTACTCCGGCAGTCAGGAGCCCCTTTCTCGCGGTTGCGCCCTCGGCAAGCACTTCGGCTTTAGCCGCATCGGCATTCACCACGAGATTGTCGAACCCGGCCATCGCACCAGCTGGCCCCATGCCGAAAAGACCGAGGATGAGTTCGTTCACGTGCTGGAAGGGGCGCCGGATGTCTGGCTCGATGGCGTGCTCTATCGGCTGCAACCGGGGGATTCGGTGGGTTTCAAGGCCGGTGACGGACTGGCCCACGCCTTTATCAACAACACCGAAGAGGCTGTCCGCCTGCTCTGCATTGGCGATACCGATCGGGAGGACAACCGCATCCACTACGCCGTGCATCCCGAGCGCAATATCACCCTCGGCAAGCTGCACTGGGATGATGTGCCCGAGCGCGAGCTGGGGGATCACGACGGCCTGCCCGACAAGCTGCGCGAGCGCAACGGCCCCTTCTAGGGCGCAGCCCTTCTGCGCACCAGATCTGCACCACCCGATATAAAAAAGCCTGCCGCGTGGCAGGCTTTTGCTATCTGTTTGCCGCCAGTGGCGTGCAGCGCTTATTGCAGGTTGAGCCCGCCCAGATAGTCGCGCTTGCCGAGATCGACCCCGGCTTGGCGCAGCAGGGCGTAGGCCATGGTGAGGTGGAAGTAGAAGTTGGGAATGCCGTACTCATGGACGCAGGTATGGCCATCCATCCCCTTGCCGCCCGCCCAGTGGGGCACGTAACGCCCGCTGGCGTACTGGCTGTAGTCTGCCTCCAGCTTGCCCTGCAGATAGGTGATGGTCTTGCCGATATGGGCGCGCAGATCCGCGATCGTTTTAGGGTCATCACCCAGCACCGGCGGCTCGCTGTGGCTGGCGGTGGCGACCACGGCGCGGGCCGAATCGCAGCAGATCAGCACCTGCTTGGACAGCGGCAGCATATCGACGATCAGCCGCTCGCCGAAGAAGTTCTCCACGTTGAACTGCTTCGCCGCGGCGTGGGCCTCGGCCTTGGCCAGACAGTGGTCGAGGTTGGTCAGCATCTTGATAAACTGGGCGGTAATGTCGCGATTCATGAGCACTCTCCATCTTGTTGAAACAGCGGCCCGCTTGCGCGGCCACAGTGAATGAGACTGGCTAATCGGCCACCAATATACCCCAACCGCTGCCGGGTTCGAGCCCGCCACGATGAAAAGGGCAGGGGGGCGCTACTTCGCGCGACAACCGCTGGCCAAGCGGCCATGCTCGCTTTTTGAACCTGTGAGTCCCTTATCGCCCCTTTTTTGATCTGTGACATAAATCACCTTTTTTCAGGGGCGTAGGCTGAATGTCGTTGTCCTGGACACAAGCCTGTGCATCCGCCAGGACACAAGAAAAGGAGAATGAGATGAAGATCTATGACCGTAACCGCAATGTGCTGAACCTGGGTCAGCGCGTGATGATTGCCGCCACCGGCGCAGTCGACTTTCTGAAAGAGGCCCACACCGACAATATGACCCCCTATCAGGCGGAGCATGAGAAGTGCGTGCTGCTGGCAAACTCCGGTGAGCGCTACGCCCCCATCGAGTTGATTAGACTAGGCTGATCCCTTTCTCTGTCACCCTACTCTTTACAATTCACCCGGCCGCCGCGCCCCATCTGGCGGCCGGGTTTCTGATTTCCCCTCTTTGCTTTACCCACCTTTCTATTGCAATGCTTCAAGCCGGTTTGAGTTGCCATGTAGGTTCGATTAGCGAAGCGTAATCGGACGATCGCGTAATCGAACAATCTCGTAATGGAACATCCGCATCATCACGGCCCGCAAGCAGATCGAAGTGAGGCAAGGCTATGCTTGGCTTTTCGGCCTCAACGAGGAGGACAGGATGGCCAATTGGCGGCGGGCATGGTGGCCCGGAGGAACCTGGTTCTTTACCGTCAACCTGCTGGAGCGGCGCAACAACCGGTTGCTGGTGGAGCAGATTGACCTGCTGCGCCGCAGCGTTGCCAAGGTGCAACAGGCTCACCCCTTCGCCATTCACGCATGGGTGGTGTTGCCCGACCATCTCCACTGCATTCTCTCTTTGCCGGAGGGGGACACCGATTTCCCCCTGCGTTGGCGGCTGATCAAAAGCCACTTTTCCCGCGCCCTGCCGGTCAATGAGCGGCGCAACCAGACCCGGCTACGCCACGGGGAGCGGGGCATCTGGCAGCGCCATTATTGGGAACATCTGATCCGGGATGAGCAGGATTACCGCCACCATATGGATTACGTCCATATAAACCCGCTCAAGCATGGTCATGTCACACGGGTGGCCGATTGGCCGTATTCCACCTTCCATCGTTATGTGGCGAGTGGCGTCTATCCGCAGGATTGGTGCGGGTCGGTGGCTGGGGTGTTGGGGGGATTGGAGTAGACCTCTAAAAGGGTTGCTCCGTTGTTAGCGTCCGATTACGCGAACGTCTTACGCGATCGTCCGATTACGCTTCGCTAATCGAACCTACGGCCCTTCAATTAAAGAAACCGGCGTAGCTTCACCAGCTACGCCATCTACTAAAAGATCGATGTCACAGATTTTATGTAAATATATCATAAGATTAGGCGTGTTTTTGTTACATTAACAATCAGAAATTAAAACTTATTTTGCCGATGGGAGTGAGAGTGGGAATATTAGAGGATATATGGAGTTCCATTAAAGGTAATGCCAGAATAAGGGTTAAAGACCCTATAATTGGCACCTTTATTTTCTCTTGGTGTATATGTAACTGGGATAAGTTGGCAACCCTCTTTTTAGGAACAGCCTCAATTGATGAAAGAATAAAATACATGGTTGATACCATGCACATCACAAATCTACTTTATGATGTAGATCTGATAATCCTTCCATTAATGCTGACGATATTATATCTGTTTGTATTTCCACATTTATCACTATGGGTAAAACAAAAACAGAATGCCGTTATTTTATCACAGCACAAACAAGCTATAGAATTGGATATTAACCAGGCAAAGGCTCAGAAACAACTTAACAAAGTCAGGCTTAGAGCAAATCCTGAAAAAGAGTTTCTTACTCAAGAAATTGAAATGGATCTTCAAGAGGAGATGCGGAAAAGTGAACGCCGTAACAAGATAATGGAATATATAGATTTAAAGACAAAAAACAAACGTGCAGAGTTGGAAATAAAAAGTTCTCAGGCAGAGAAGTTACGTGTCGAGCTTGAAGTGAAAAAACGACAAGAGGACACAGAAAAAATGAAATTTGAAAGGCAAGCCGCAATTCATAGGGCAACGTTAGCTTCAAATCGCTTTCCTATCTTGTATCAATGGATGAATTTGCTTTCAAATAGCATCCAACAAGATGGCGTGACCATGAGCCTTAGTGGATTAACTAACACTATCGCTGCCATGTTTGGGTATGACACCATAGATATGCTGATCAATGATAAAAATTTCAACAACTCAAAGTTAGATGAAATAAAATTCATCTATCACGATTCAGTATATTTGGCTGATAAGCTTAGCAATATAGCAAGTGCTGAAAATGACAATGAAGAAATAATATCTGGAGAGTTACTTTTTGATCATGTTCAGATGATATTGGAGGGTTTCAACATAGATTTGTTATCTGCTGATGAATTAGCGGAAAAGATATGTGATATGGTCAATGAAACAAGTTATGACATTCTTAATAGTGAGGAATTATCAGGCCCAATGGCTGAGACTGACACTATATTTGATGACCTAGAGATAGCCGTCGATAGTTTTAAATTTAATGACGGATTTGAAGTCTCAATGAGTGGTTATGCTAGCGGTCATCATCGAAAAGAAGATGATGTTCTCGGTCGAGAATTGTCAGTTAATATAATCGCTAGTTGTACACCACAGATAGGTAGATTCGGTTTGTCAGATTACAAATTAACTATTAGTGGATCGCCTAGAGATTATGAGTGAGTTAGCAACTTTGGATTTTTCTTATAAATAAAAATTCTTGCATAAGAAAGCTATGATATATAAACCAACCCGGCCTAAGCCGGGTTGGGTGTATCAAAAGGCGGAAGAAATCAAAGCGCTTCCAATCTGGCATACGCCGTCACCAGCCACTTGGCGCCGACGTCGTCGAACTGGATCTGCACCCGACTCTGCTGGCCGACCCCTTCGAAGTTGAGTACCACCCCCTCCCCGAATTTCGGATGGAGCACCCGCTGGCCGAGCTTGATGCCGCTGGCGTCAAAGCTCTGCTGCACCTCGTTCTGGCTAAAGCGACCGTACTGGGTGGGGCGGCTGACCTGAGTGCGCAGCCGGATCTCTTCCAGACACTCGGCGGGCATCTCGCGGATAAAGCGGCTCGGCTTGTGGAACATCTCGCGGCCGTAGATGCGGCGGCTCTCGGCATAACAGATGTAGAGCTTCTCCATGGCGCGGGTCATGCCGACGTAACAGAGGCGGCGCTCCTCCTCCAGCCGGCCCGACTCCTCGGTGGATTGCTGGCTGGGGAACATGCCTTCCTCGACGCCGACCAGCAGCACCAGCGGGAACTCCAGCCCCTTGGCGCTGTGCAGGGTCATCAGCTGCACCGCGTCGGCATATTCGTCCGCCTGATTCTCGCCCGATTCCAGCGCCGCATGGGCGAGGAAGGCGGAGAGATCGCTCATGTCTTCCAGCTCGTCCGGGCGCTGGTACTGGCGGCAGGCGGTGACCAGTTCGTCCAGGTTCTCTACCCGCGCCTGGGATTTCTCGCCTTTTTCCGCCAGATACATGGCCTTGAGGCCGGAGTTCTGGATGGCGATATCCGCCTGCTGGTGCAGCGGCAGCATGGCGACCTGCTCCTCCAGCGCATCGATGAGATCTACAAAGCCGCGCACCGCGTTACCGGCGCGACCGGTCAGCACCTTGTCATTGAGCAGGGCCTTGGCCGATTGCCACAGGTTGAGCCCCTGATCCCGGGCGTTGCCGCGCAGGATCTCGAGGGTGCGATCGCCGATGCCGCGGGTCGGGGTGTTGACCACCCGCTCGAAGCTGGCGTCGTCGCCACGGTTGTTGATAAGACGCAGGTAGGCCATGGCGTCTTTAATCTCTTGCCGCTCGAAGAAGCGCAAGCCGCCGTAGATGCGATAGGGCATGGCGTCCTGCATCAGCGCCTCTTCCAGCACCCGCGACTGGGCGTTGGAGCGATAGAGGATGGCGCAGTCGGCCAAGAGGCCGCCCTTTTCCTTCCAATCCTTGAGGCGGCCGACCACGAAGCGCGCTTCGTCCACCTCGTTGAAGGCGGCGTACAGCGAAATCGGCTCGCCCTCGGCCCCTTCGGTCCACAGCTCCTTGCCAAGGCGCTCGGCGTTATTGGCGATGACGCTGTTGGCGGCTTTGAGGATATTGGCGGTGGAGCGGTAGTTCTGCTCGAGGCGGATGGTCTCGGCCCCCTGATAGTCGGTCAGGAAGCGCTGGATGTTCTCGATCTTGGCGCCGCGCCAGCCGTAGATGGACTGGTCATCGTCGCCGACGATCATCGCCTTGCCGCTGTTGCCCGCCAGCATCCGCAGCCAGGCGTACTGGATGCCGTTGGTATCCTGAAACTCGTCCACCAGGATGTTCTGGAAGCGGTCGCGGTAGTGCTCGAGGATGTGCGGCTTGTTGAGCCACAGCTCGTGGGCGCGCAGCAACAGCTCGGCAAAATCTACCAGACCGGAGCGATCGCAGGTCTCCTGATAGGTCTTGTAGATCTGCTGATAGGTGCGGGTGACGGGATCGCCGTAGAGGTCGATGTCGCCGGGGCGCAAGCCCTCGTCCTTCTTGCCGTTGATGTAGCTCATCACGGCGCGCGGGGCCCAGTGCTTCTCGTCGAGGTTGAGCGCCTTGATGACGCGGCGAATGAGGCGGTACTGGTCGTCGGAGTCGAGGATTTGGAAATCCTGCGGCAAGCCCGCATCCAGATGGTGGGCGCGCAGCAAACGGTGGGCGATACCGTGGAAGGTGCCGATCCACATGCCGCGCACGCCGTCACCGATCACTTTCTCGACCCGGCCGCGCATCTCGGCCGCCGCCTTGTTGGTAAAGGTGACCGCGATGATGGAGAAGGGTGAACAGCGTTCCACCTGCATCAGCCAGGCAATGCGGTGCACCAGCACCCGGGTCTTGCCCGAACCGGCACCGGCCAGCACCAGCAGATTGCTACGGGGCGCCGCAACGGCATCTCTTTGCTTGTCGTTGAGCCCGTCGAGCAGGGTTGAAACGTCCATCACCACTCCTGTTTATTTATACAGGCGGGGATTATACGGCCATCCCCCCTGCCAGACCAAATCCAAACTCGGGGGAGGGGGCGAGATGGGGGCTTGCAGGGGAGTCGGTGCGGCCAATTTTGGCTGGCGCAGAGAGAACGGGACGGGGAGGTCTCCAGCTGTAGCCAATACTTGCTCGCGCGGTTTGTGGGGATTTTGAGAGCCGGATCACGGGCTTGCCGGGGGGCTGGATGAATAACAGGGGAAAACGGTTTACAGTAACTTGCTGAACAATAAGAGAAATGTCGTTTGGGTCTTTTGGTTGTTAGCATAAAAAACTGAAAAGTAGCTAAAAAACAACTGCTTATAAGGTTATTTGCTTAGAATTCAAACCGTTAACGCAAACGTTTTTCCCTTATCATTTGCTTGACCCGCATCGGGGCTGACTTAGAGTAAGCCTGCGTGCTAGATAGCCTGCTCTGACAGGCAAGCAAGTTCCCTCACTTAATAACAATCAAGGATACGATCGTGACTAAAGTGCTCAAGCTGGCCACCGTGGCCTCCCTCACTCTCGCTGCTCTCTCTGCTCAGGCTGCTTCCGAGCCAGCCGTCATTTATGACACAGCGGGCAAGTATGACAAATCATTTAACGAAGCCGTGTTCCGTAACGGCGTCGAGCTCTACAACAAGGACAAGGGCGTCAAGGTCAAAGAGTTTGAACCCCAGAACGAAGCCCAGCGCGAGCAGGGTCTGCGTCGTCTGGCCAGCCGTGGCAACGGCCCGATCGTGGCGGTCGGTTTCAACATGGGTTCTGCGGTAGAGAAGGTTGCGACCGAGTTCCCGAAAACCCAGTTCACCATCATCGACATGGAGGTCGACAAGCCGAACGTCCAGTCCGTCATCTTCAAGGAGCATGAAGGTTCCTTCCTGGTGGGCGCGCTGGCTGCCATCGCTTCCAAGAGCGGCAAAGTCGGCTTCGTGGGCGGCATGGATATCCCGCTGATCCGCAAATTCCAGTGCGGTTACGAGCAGGGTGCCAAGTTCGTCAATCCGAAGATCGAAGTGTTCCAGAACATGGCGGGCTCTACCCCGGCCGCGTTTGCTGACCCGGCCAAAGGTGCCGAGCTGGCCAAGTCCCAGTTCGCCAAGGGCGCTGACGTGGTTTATGCCGCAGCTGGCGGTACCGGTATCGGTGTCTATCAGGCAGCCAAGGACAGCGGCAAGTTCGCCATCGGTGTGGACTCCAACCAGAACCACCTGCAACCGGGCACCATGCTGACCTCCATGGTCAAGTCTGTGGGTCTGGCCGCTTACCAGACCTGGGATGACGCTGCCAAAGGCGAGTGGAAGCCGGGTATCAAGAACCTGGGTCTGGCCGAAGGCGGTGTGGATTGGGCGCTCGACAAGGACAACGAGAAGCTGATCACCCCGGAAATGAAAGCCAAGGTAGATGCCATCAAGGCTGAAATCATCGCTGGCAAGGTCAAGGTTCATGACTACATGAGCGATAACACCTGCAAATACTAATTAGATAGTTGCTACGACTCTCAACGCACCACCGGCCCGCACGGGCCGGTTTTTAGTCTTATTTCATGAAACGCAGGGCTGCATCATGGACCAGACAGATCGCTATGCCATCGAATTAAGAGGTATCGATAAGCGGTTCGGCGAAGTGTACGCCAACAAGCTGATCGACCTTAAGGTTCGCAAAGGCAGTATCCACGGCATTGTCGGCGAAAATGGCGCCGGTAAGTCCACCCTGATGAGCATCATTTATGGTTTCTACCATGCCGACAAAGGCGAGATGCTGATCGACGGGAATCCTTTCAAACCCCATGGCTCACAAGATGCGATTGCCGCAGGGGTGGGCATGGTTCACCAGCACTTCATGCTGGTCAACAACTTCACCGTATTGGAAAACGTCATCCTCGGCGCTGAGAACGGCTGGCACCTTCAGCAGAGCGTGGCGTCAGCCGAAAAGCTGCTGGGCGAACTGGCGCGGGATTATGGCCTCGACGTGCCGTTGCACGAGAAGGTCGAAGATCTGCCGGTGGGTTTGCAACAGCGGGTTGAAATTCTCAAGGCGCTCTATCGCGGCGCCCGCATCCTGATCCTCGACGAGCCGACCGGAGTACTGACCCCGCAAGAGGCGGATCACCTGTTCGAGGTGCTGAAAAAGCTGCGGGATCAGGGGGCAACCATCATCCTTATCACCCACAAGCTGCGGGAGATCCTGGCCATTACCGATCAGGTCTCCATCATGCGCCGTGGCGAGATGGTGGCCCACGTCGCCACCAAGGATACCGACAAGGAGCAACTGGCCGAACTGATGGTGGGCCGCAAGGTGCGCCTCAAGGTCGACAAGGGGCCAACCCAGCCCGGTGAAGCCAAGCTGAAGATCGAAGGGCTCAGCTACGTCGACGCCAGCAAGGTGGAGCGGGTCAAGTCCGTCAGCTTCGAGGTGCGGGCCGGTGAAGTGGTCGGCATCGCCGGGGTCTCCGGCAACGGTCAGTCCGAACTGCTCAGTTTGCTTGGCGGTATTCTCAAGCCGAGCAAGGGCAGCTTTACCATCAGCAGCCGCAGTGGCGTGCACAAGGTGAGCGCGGATCACCCGGCTGATCCCGAGCTGGTGCGCAACTACGGCCTCGGCCATGTGCCGGAAGATCGCCACAAGATGGGGCTGATCAACCGCTTCGAGGCGAAAGAGGCCTTTATTCTCGGTTATCACCGTCGCCCGCAATACAACAAGGGGTGGCTGCAGAACAAGGAGGCGATCCAGCAGGATTGCCAGGCCAAGATGGAGAAGTGGGACGTGCGCCCGCCCCATCCCGATCACAAGACCGCCAACTTCTCCGGTGGCAACCAGCAGAAGCTGGTGATCGCCCGTGAAGTGGAGCAAGACCCGGATGTGCTGTTGATCGGCCAGCCGACCCGCGGGGTTGACATCGGCGCCATCGAATATATCCACCAGCAGATCATCGCCATGCGCGACAAGGGCAAGGCGGTGCTGCTGGTCTCGGTGGAGCTGGACGAGATCATGAGCCTCGCAGACCGGATTCTGGTCATTGCCGATGGTCGCATTGTCGGCGAGCTGGATGGTGCCAAGGCGGATGAGCGCACCATTGGTCTGATGATGGCGAACATAGTGCCGGACGAAGTTGCTAAGGAGGCCCACTGATGAGCCAAGTACGTATTCCTGCCTGGGTCTCCGTAGGCGTCTTGTCTGCGGTCAACATCCTGCTGGCCTTCCTGGTGTCGGCCATCCTGTTCTACTACCTCGACATCAACCCGGTCGATGCCGCCAAGATCATGTGGTACGGCGCGTTCGGCACAGGTGAAGGGGTCGGCTTCACCCTCTACTACGCAACCGGCTTTATCTTTACCGGTCTGTCGGTGGCGGTCGCCTTCCACGCCGGTCTGTTCAATATCGGTGGTGAAGGTCAGGCCTATATCGGCGGTCTCGGTGTCGGTCTGGTCTGTCTGATGCTCGGCGATGTGCTGCCGTTTGCCCTGCTGTTGCCGCTCTCCATCATTGCCGGTGGTCTGTTCGGTGCGGCCTGGGCCTTTATTCCGGCCTGGCTGCAAGCCAAGCGCGGCAGCCATATCGTGATCACCACCATCATGTTCAACTTCATCGCCGCCTCGCTGATGGCCTATCTGCTGGTGGAGGTGTTCAAGCCGCCCGGCTCGATGGCGACCGAGAGCAAGGTGTTTGCCGAAGCAAGCTGGCTGCCCAAGATGAGCGGGCTGGCGAACCTGTTCGGGATGGAGATCCCTAACAGCCCGCTCAATATCAGCTTCTTCTGGGCGCTGATCTGTGCGGCGCTGGTGTGGGTCTTTATCTGGCACACCCGCTGGGGTTACGAGATCCGCTCGGTCGGCGCCAGCCAGAGCGCCTCCGCCTATGCCGGTATCTCCTATCCCAAGGTGGTGCTCCTGGCGATGGTCATCTCCGGCATGCTGTCGGGCTTCTTCGCCCTCAACGTGCTGCAGGGTGAGCTGCACCAGATCAAGCTCAACTTCGTGGAAGGGTTCGGCTTCACCGGTATCGCGGTGGCGCTGATGGGGCGCAACCATCCGGTGGGCGTCATCATCGCCAGCCTGCTGTTCGGTTTCCTCTATCAGGGGGGCGCCGAGCTCAGCTTCGAGTTTGGTGTCGACCGCAACATCGTGGTGGTGTTGCAGGGTCTGGTGATCCTGTTCTGTGGCGCCCTTGAGCACATGATGCGTCCGCGCATCGAGCAGCTCTATCTGGCGTTTGCCAACCGCTCAGCCGCGCAAGCTAAAGGAGTCTGATCATGTTTGAAATTCTGATCCTGATGCTGGATGCGACCATCCGTACCGCGCCGCCGCTTATTCTGGCCGCCATGGCGGGCATGTTCTGCGAGCGCTCCGGGGTGGTCAACATCGCGCTGGAAGGCAAACTGCTGGCGGCGGCGTTCGCCAGTGGTGCGGCGGCGGCGGTCTTCGGTTCTGCCTGGATAGGTCTGGGTGCCGGGGTGGGTGTCTCCATCCTGTTTGCCCTGATGCACGGTTTTGCCACCATCACCCATCGCGGAGATCAGGTGGTGAGCGGCATGGCCATCAACATTCTGGCGGCCGGTCTGACCGTCACCCTGGGCCGTTACTGGTTCGATCAGGGTGGCCAGACTCCGGCACTCTCCGGTGATGCCCGTTTCGCCCCCATCGATCTGCCCTATGCCAAGGAGCTGTGGGATGTGCCGGTGATCGGCCAGCTCTACAGCGAGCTGCTGAGCGGCCACTCCCTGCTGGAGTACGTGGCGTTCGCCTGCGTACCGCTGGCCTGGTGGGTGATGTTCCGTACCCGCTTCGGTCTGCGTCTGCGTGCGGTGGGCGAGGCGCCCGCAGCGGTCGATACCGCCGGTATCTCTGTGGTGCGGATGCGCTATACCGCGCTCCTTATCGGCGGCCTGCTGGCCGGTATCGGTGGCACCTATCTGGCGGTGGCCCAGACGGCCCAGTTCATCCCCAACATGAGTGCGGGCAAGGGCTTTATGGCGCTGGCGGCGCTGGTGTTCGGCAAGTGGCGTCCCTGGAATGCCATGGCCGCCTGTCTGCTGTTCGGCTTCCTTGATGCGGTCGCTATCCGGCTGCAAGGGGTGAGCATCGGTGGCTTCGCCATTCCGGTGCAGGCCATCGAGGCTCTGCCCTACATCCTGACCGTGTTCCTGCTGGCCGGTTTTATCGGCCGAGCGGTGGCCCCCAAGGCACTTGGTACACCTTATGTGAAGGAGCGGGAGTAGCGCCCTCTATCGCGATACTCCCACCCACGCAAATAACTGCAGGCCCACTTCGGTGGGCCTGTTTTTTTATGGGCGGGATAGGGCAGACCAGCCGGGAGCTGGATGGTTCGACAGAGGGTGACAATGGCGTGAAGGGATAAATGGGCTGCGCGAGTTGCCGCAGGTCGTGGTTGGCGTACAGGCGCTGACCCCCTTGTCAGCTCCATCAAAAACCCCCTCGTATCAGGAGGGGGTTACAGAGGTTATTGCCGGATTAACCCTGAGGCTCAGGGTGCCAGCACCAGCTTGTAGACACCAAAGCCGGGGTGTTTGGCATCGGTGGGCGGCAGCGTCTCCACATAGTTCAGCTTGCCACCGGTCAGGGCTTGCGCCTCGCTGCGTGGCGAGCTGTAGATGCGCAGATCCAGATTGGCAGGCAGGGGGGCCAACTGCCAGTTGTTGTCTGCCGGGGGCTCGAAACCGGCCGGATTCTTCTCTGCCAGATCCTTGAGGTATTCGGAGAGCACTTCGCGGGTTTCGAACTGATCTTCATGGACGATCACCTTGGCGTTGATGCCCGGGAAGTTGCCACCACCGCTGGCGCGGTAGTTGTTGGTCACCACGTAGAACATCTGGGCCGGGTCGATCGCCTTGCCCTGATAGGTCAGGTTGGTGATGCGATAGCTGTCGCTCACCTTGTTGCCATCCACATCGTAACGGGCGGGTTTGGTCACATCGACCTGATAGTTCACCCCGTCGATCACGTCGAAGTTGTAGGTGCGGTACTTCTCGTTCACCAGCCACTGGGTCGCGGTACTGGCGGCATCGATCTTGTTGAACTGGACGGCGCTCTTCTCCAGCCACTCCTGTACGGTCGCGCCATTGATGGCGACCACCTGCAGGGTGTTGGGGTAGACATAGAGGTCGGCCACGTTGCGCAGGGAGATATCGCCAGCCGGTACATAGGTGAAGTCGGTCGGGCCGTTGCGACCGCCACGGAATGGCGCGGCAGCGGAGAGGATGGGCCATTTCTCCTTGAGCTGACCATCCTGTTGCAGCTTCTTGGCATGCCACAGCTGGGCGTCGCTGACGATCTGGATGGAGGGGTCATCCTGCACCAGCGCGAAGAAGCTGTGGATCGGCTTGGTGATCTTGCTGAGGGGCTCGTCCAGCCACTGGTTGGCCTGCTCGTGCTCGGCAATGACCTGATCGACTACCGCCTGATCTTCGGTGCTGCTGGCGCTGCTGTCGATCTTGCGCAGCTGGGACTGGCTGGAAGCCACTTCCCAGCGACCCTCTTTCCAGGTCATGTGCAGGTCGATGATGCCGAGGTGGTTACCCCAGACGCCCGGCATCACGGTCGGTACGCCCGCCAGGGTGCCTTTCTCGTTGTCCACGTCGGTCATGTTGGGGTAGTCGCCCGGGAAGGTGCGGTGGGCATGGCCCAGCAGCAGGGCATCGACCCCTTTCACCTTGGCCAGCGGCAGGGCGGCGTTCTCCATCATGGGTTCGCGCGGGTCACCGATGATGCCGGTGTGGGCCACGACCACGACGATGTCAGCGCCCTTGGCGCGGATTTCGGGCACATAGTGCTCGGCGGTCTCGACCATATCGGCCACCACCACCTTGCCCTCCAGATTGCGCTTGTCCCACTGGGTGATCTGGGGCGGGGTCAGGCCCAGCACCCCGACCTTGATGGTCTGGGTATTGCCGTTGGCATCCTTCACCTGACGATCCAGCACCACATAGGGTTTGAACTTCTGCTTGCTCCAGTCGATGGTGCCCTTGCCATCACGGCTGAAGGCATCGGCCTGGAAGACGTTGGCGTTGATGTAGGGGTAGTTGGCCCCTTTCAGGGTCTCTGAGAGGAAGTCGAGACCGAAGTTGAATTCGTGGTTACCCAGGTTGCCGACATCATAGCTCATGGTGTTGAGCGCCTTGATGGCGGGGTGGGTTTGCTTGCTCAGCCACTGCTGTTTGACCTGCTGGTCGTGGATATAGTCCGCCAGCGGGGTGCCCTGGATCAGGTCGCCGTTGTCGATCAGCAAGTTGTTGGCGTTCTCTTCGCGGGCCTTGCGGATCAGCACAGCGGTGCGGGCAAAGCCCAGCGAGGCATCCGGCTTGTTCTGGTAGTAGTCGTAGCTCAGTAGGTTGGAGTGGATATCAGAGGTTTCGATCAGCCGCAGGGTGAGATCACCGGGGGCCTGAGAGTTGTTGTCATCACAGCCGGACAGCAAAAAGATAACTGCCACCGCGCTCAGTTTGAGGGTGGTTTTCATTGTTGGATTCTCTTGTTATGGGTATGCCAGCGTGGTGCATTCTATCGACAGCAAAAGAATCCGATTGTGAGCAGGCTGGCAATTCGGGCTAATTACCCTCCTGTCAATAGAGTTATAACTCTGATTTTCATCTGTTTTTTCGGGTCGCGACCCTCGCTGCTTTTCTGCCGTGAGTCACCCTGTCGTCACCGCAGTGCGGTCGGGGCAAGCTGCGCGGCCTGCCGTTCCTGCGAGGCTGTAATGGTTGGTTACAGATCTCCATTCGACTGATAGATGACCTTTCCCTTAAATTCAGCGGCGATTGATTGCATCTAAAAATTACAAAGCGACAGCAAGGAATAAAACCTCATGAAAATGCACAACAAAGCGCTGCTGGCCATCGCCTGCGCTGCGGCCCTGTCTGCCTGTGACAGCGAAAAAGCTGCCAACAGCATTGCCAAGCGGGTGCCGCTGGCTCTGCCGGAGGCGGGTCTTTACCAAGCGAATCTGATGAGCCGCGACGGCGACAAGGCGACGCCGCGCATGATCAAGGATCTGGATGGTCTGGCGCTGGTCTACCCGAAGGGTGAAACCGTGCAGTACTGGGGTGTCTGGGTGGATCATCAGGTGGGCAAGGTCGAGACCAACAGCCAGTGGCTGGGTCAGGCTGACCAGAAAGCCGACAAAGACGGGATCTACCCGGTGCAGTTGATCCGCAACAGCGAGCGGCTCGGCACCAGCACGGCGCTCAGCTCGGTGACCAACGACCACAACCTCATCACCTTCCAGGATCAGCCGGTCATCGATCTGCAGGGCAAGGAGATCAAGCGCTGGGTTTTTGATTTCACCCGAACCGGCACCAAGTTCTCCGACAACTCCCCCATCTATTCCGGTTTCAGCGGTCATGTGGCGGTGACGGCCCTGACCACCAAAGCGGTGACCACGGCCAGCTGGAGTGCCACGGGCAGCGATGGCTTCAGCAGCGACATGGTGGGCAAGGTGGATACCACCAACAACGGCGGCAAGCTGACGGTGGCGATCGAGTTTCCGGCGGCAGGTTGTACGCTGGTGGGCGAGGGGAGTGCCACTGCCGGGTTGAGCAAGCTGACCATGACCGGGTTTGGCAAGTGCAACTTCAAGCAATCCGCTGCCGCCACGCCGATCGAAAACCTCTGGAATGCCGCTCTGGCCCGGGCGATGGATAACAGCGTTGCCTATGTCACCACCTTTACCGCGGATGCCAAAAAAGAGGCGCTGGTCATCGGCTTCCCCGACACCAATGGCTTGCTGATCACCGCTGACAAGCGATAAGCAACCCAACGGCAGGGGCGGGCAAACGCGCCTGAAACAACAAGGGAGCCAGTGGCTCCCTTGTTGTTTTCAACGCACGGTTTACAGCAGGAACAGGGTCGCCAGCCCGAGGAAGATAAAGAAGCCGCCGGTATCGGTGATGGCGGTGATCATCACGCTGGCACCGACTGCCGGGTCGCGGCCGAGTCGGGTCATGGTCATGGGGATGATGACTCCCATCAGGGCGGCCACCAGCAGGTTGAGCATCATGGCCAGGGTCATCACGGCGCCGAGCGCCGCATCCTGATAGAGCAGATAGGTGGCAATGCCCATGGTGCCGCCCCACACCAGCCCGTTGATGAAGGCGACCCCGAGTTCCCGCAGCAGCAGGAAGGAGAGGTTGCCCGCCTGAATGTGCTGCAGCGCCAGCGCCCGCACTATCATGGTGATGGTCTGGTTGCCGGTGTTGCCGCCGATCCCGGCGACGATGGGCATCAGGGCCGCCAGTGCCACCAGTTGGGAGATGGTGTGCTCGAACAGGCCGATCACCCGCGAGGCGACAAAGGCGGTGCAGAGGTTGATGGCAAGCCAGGCCCAGCGGGTCTTGACCGCCTTGGAGACCGGGGCGAACACGTCTTCATCCTCGCTGATACCCCCCATCCGGCGCAGGTCGGTGTCACTCTCCTCATAGACCAGATCCACCACCTCTTCGACGGTGAGGCGGCCCATCAGCTTGCCCTTGCCATCCACCACGGCGGCGGAGAGCAGGTCATCCCGCTCGAAGGTGCGGGCCGCCGCTTCGTCGTTATCCTCCGGATCGAAGGTGACCGGATCCCGCTCCATCACGTCGCTCACCAGGGTGGCGGGTTTGTGCAGCAGCACTGTGGTAAGAGCCAGCTCCCCCAGCAGGTGGTTGCGCCGATCGATGACGAACAGCTTGTCGGTGTTGGCGGGGATCTTGCCGCGCAGCCGCAGATAGCGCTGCACCGTGGCCAGACTCACCTCGGGGCGGATGGTGATGATCTCGAAGTCCATCATGGCGCCGACGGTGTGCTTGCCGTAGCGGATCACCTCCCGCACCCGATCCCGGTCGGCGGGGGCCATATAGGTGAGGAGCCGCCCCATCAGGTTGCGCGGCAGGTACTGGCCCAGATAGATCTGATCGTCGATATCCAGGGTACGCAGGGCGTGCAGCAGCTCCTTGTCGCTCATCCCGCTGATAAGGCTGTCCCACACCGTCTCCGACGCTTCGACCAGGGTCTGGCCGCGCTTCTCTTCCTCCACCAGTGCCCACAGGGCATGACGTTCATCGGGCGGCAGCGATTCCAGCGCATCGGCGACGTCGGCGGCGGGCAACCCGTTGACCAGTGTGGTGAGTTCGCTGGTCTGATCGCGCTGCTCGGCATCCTGCACCACCTGCGGGTCGAGCAGGCTGTCGGTGAGGGCGTCATCGCGCAGCAGCAGGGTGAGAATGCGGGATCTGTCATCCGCGCGCTGCCGGGCGCTGTTCTTGATGGGAAGAGACATGGGATGAATTCCTGAGATGGTAGCCAAGGGCTCAATGCCCATAGGATACCAGACTTAAAACAACAGGTTATGACCGTGATGGGAGAAGAGGGAGGTAAAAGTGAGGCCACCTGCTGGTGGCCTCATGGTGAGTTGCCGAGGCTCCCTCAGGCGAGGGCTCGCTGGCGCTGCGGGGCCTGGCCAAACCAGGCGAGCTGGTCGGCCAAAGTGACCACCGAGCCCACCATGATGAGCGCCGGGCTCTCGACCCCCACCGCCAGCGCGGGTAGCTCATCGAGAGTGCCGCGAATGACCCGCTGGCAGGGTTGGGTGCCGCGCTCGATCAGCGCCACCGGGGTGTTGCCTGCTTTGCCGTGGGCCAGCAGCAGCTCGCGGATGGTGGCGCAGGATGAGAGCCCCATGTAGAACACCAGCGTCTGTTTGTCCTTGGCGAGTAGCGGCCAGTCGAGATCCCGGGCGCCCCCCTTGCCGTGGGCGGTGACGAAGCGCACGCTCTGGGCGTGATCGCGGTGGGTCAGCGGAATACCGGCGTAGGCGGCGCAGCCGCTGGCCGCAGTGATCCCCGGCACCACCTGAAAACCGATGCCGCTGCCGACCAGCGTCTCCAGCTCCTCGCCGCCACGGCCGAAGATAAAGGGGTCGCCCCCCTTGAGCCGCACCACCCGTTGCCCCTTCTGCGCCTCCTCCAGCAAGAGCTGGTTGATCCCCTCCTGCGGCACGCAGTGGTTGCCCGCCTGCTTGCCGACGAAGATGCGCTTGGCATCCCGGCGCACCAGGGCCATCACCTCGTCGGAGACCAGCCGGTCATAGACCACCACGTCCGCCTGCTGCATCTGGCGCAGGGCGTGCAGGGTGAGCAGGCCCGGATCGCCGGGACCGGCACCCACTAGCACCACTTCGCCAGCACTCTGGCTTTCGTCGGCAAACAGGTTGTCGGCCAGCTGGTGGGCAGAGGCGCTATCCCCCCGCGCCAGCGCCTGCCCGAGCCGATCCGCCCCGAGCAGCCGCTCCCAGAAGCGGCGCCGCTCGCCCATGCTGGCGAAGCGGGCCTTGACCCGCTCCCGCAGGCTGCCGGCGAAGGCCGCCACGGCCCCCAGATGTTGCGGCAGCAGGGCTTCCAGTTTTTCCCGCAGCAAGCGGGCCAGCACAGGCGCCTTGCCGCCGGAGGAGATGGCCACCATCAACGGCGAGCGATCGATGATCGATGGCATGATGAAGCTGGAGCGTTTCGGGTCGTCCACCACGTTGGCAAAGATCCGCGCCCGGTTGGCGCTCTGGTAAACCAGCGCATTCACCTCGCGCCGATCGGTTGCTGCCACCACCAGCCACTTGCCCGCCAGTTGTTCCGGCACAAATTCACCGGCCAGCCACTCGATGTTGCCATTGGCAGCCAGTTCCGCCAGCTCGGGGTCGAGCTCGGGCGCCACGACGGTGAGGCGAGCACCGGCATCCAGCAGCAGGCGCGCCTTGCGTTCCGCTACCTCGCCGCCGCCGACCAGCAGCACGGGTTTGTTGTCGAGTCGGCAAAAGATGGGCAAGTAGTCCATGGGGCCTCCGGATCAGGCGGTTCGGGTCTGGTTGGCGGTGCTGGTGGTCTCGCTCACTGCAACCGGGCGTTCAGCTTTCGGGGTGGCATACCAGTAGCCGAGGCCCATAAAGAGGACGCCGGAGACGGTGTTGCCCAGGGTCACCCACAGCAGGTTGTGGCCGATGCCGCCCAGGGTGTAGGCCTCGGAATGGGCGCCAAACCAGGAGAGGGCGAACAGGGTCATGTTGGCGATGGAGTGCTCATAGCCGGAGGCGATAAAGGCCAGCAGGCACCACCAGATGGCGATGAAGCGGGCGGCCCCTTCGGTGCGCAGCGCCATCCAGATGGCGAGGCAGACCAACCAGTTGCAGAGGATCCCCTTCATAAACAGGGTCAGCGCCGGGGCCTGGGTCTTGGCCAGCGCCACCTTGTGGGCCAGACTGCCTGCGTCCGGCAGCAGGCTGCCGCCGTAGGAGTAGATGAGCGCCACCACGATGGAGCCAATCAGGTTGCCGACCCAGGTCTGCGGCAGGATGCGCAGCAGGTCGGCCATGGTGATCTTGCCCGTCTTCACCCCGAAGGTGAGGAACATGGTGTGGCCGGTAAACAGCTCGGAGCCGGCGATGATCACCAGCGTCAGGGCGATGCCGAAGGTGGCACCCATCACCAGCGGTCGGATGCTCGGATCCACCAGATTGCCGAGGGTGAAGATGAGGATGATGCCGAGGCCCACATAGGCCCCCGCCATGGCGGAGCTGAGCCAGAAGCCGAGCTTGTCGCTGCGCTCGAAGCGGTTGATGCGGGCCGCGTTGGCGGCGCACTTGTTGATGGTTTCCGTGTACATCTTGTGAGTCCTTGAAAGGGCTGCCCTCTGGCAGCCCGAAAGAGAGTGAAATCGGTTTTAGACGGCGACCCAGACCTGCTGGTCGCGCACTTCAACGGGATAGCTTTGAACCGACATCGCAGGGTTGTCGAAACAGTGGCCATCGCTCAGGCGAAAGCGCTGCTTCTTGAGCGGGCTGGCGACCCAGATCTCGCCGTCGTGTTCGCAGATCAGGCCCCGCGACAGCACGTTGGCGGCGAAGAAGGGATCCCGGTTGTCTATGGCGAACACCTCGGCCGCCGCGCTCGGGCGGAACAGGGCGATTTGACGCCCCTCGATCAGAGCGCAGACGCCGGTTCCCGGCAGGATATCGTTGAGTTGGCAGGCGAATTTCATCATTTGGTTTCCACCTCGATCTGGTAGACGGGGATGCGCTCGGCCGGGGTCGCCGGTCGGTGCTGGTCGCGCTCGGCAACGAACTGAACGTCTGGGTCGCGCTTGTCGCTGTTGATGAAGTGGCTGAAGCGCTTGAGCGCCTCCTCTTCATTGAGGGTGCGCGACCATTCGCACTCGTAGCTGTCGATGAGAGTCTGGATATCGCGCTCGAGCGTCTCGGCCAGTCCCAGCTTGTCGTCGACGATCACCTCGCGCAGGTAGTCGACGCCCCCTTCCAGATTGCCGAGCCAGACCGAGGTGCGCTGCAGTTTGTCGGCGCTGGTGACGTAGAACATCATAAAGCGGTCGATCAGCTTGATGAGGGTTTCGCGGTCGAGGTCAGACGCCAGCAGATCGGCATGGCGCGGCTTCATGCCGCCGTTGCCGCCCACATAGAGGTTCCAACCCGCATCGGTGGCGATGATGCCGACATCCTTGCCCTGCGCTTCCGCACATTCGCGGGTACAGCCGGAGACGCCGAACTTCATCTTGTGCGGGGTGCGAATACCCTTGTAGCGGTTCTCGAGGAAGACCCCGAGGCCGACGCTGTCCTGCACGCCGAAGCGGCACCAGGTGCTGCCGACGCAGGTTTTGGCCATGCGCAGTGCCTTGGCGTAGGCCTGACCTGTCTCGAAACCGGCTGCCAGCAGCTTGCGCCAGATGGCGGGCAGATCATCCTTCTGGGCCCCGAACAGGCCGATGCGCTGGGCGCCGGTGATCTTGGTGTAGAGCTTGTAGTCGCGGGCCACTTCGGCCACCGCCAGCAGCCCTGCCGGGGTCACTTCGCCACCGGCCATGCGCGGGATGACGGAGTAGCTGCCGTCCTTCTGCATGTTGCCGAGGAAGATGTCGTTGGTATCCTGCAGCGGGATGTTGCGCGGGCTCAGCACATGCTCGTTCCAGCAGGAGGCGAGAATGGAGCCGACGGTCGGCTTGCACACCTCGCAGCCATAGCCCTGACCGTGCTTGGCCAGCAGCTCGTCGAAGCTCTTGATCCCCTCCACCTTGACCAGATGGAACAGCTCCTGACGGGAGTGGGGGAAGTGGGCGCAGAGGTGGTTGTTGACCTCGATGCCCTGCTTCACCAGCTCGGCGTTGAGCACCTGGCTGATGAGGGGCACACAGCCGCCACAGCCGGTACCGGCCTTGGTGTGCTGCTTGATGGCGGCCAGCGTGATGTGACCCTCGGCCACCGCCTTGGCGATGTCGCCCTTGGAGACGTCGAAGCAGGAGCAGATCTGGGCGCTTTCCGGCAGGGCATCCACCCCCAGCGTCGGCTTGGCACCGGCGTAGGCGGGCAGGATCAGGGTATCCGGGTGGCTCGGTAGCGGCAGGGCGTTGAGCATCATCTGCAGCAGGTTGCCGTAATCCTCCACGTCACCCACCAGCACGGCGCCGAGCAATCGGCTGTTGTCTTCGCTCACCACGATCTTCTTGTAGACGCCGGCCTGATCGTCCTGAAACACATAGCTGTGGCTGCCCGGGGTGCGGCCATGGGCATCACCGATGGAGCCGACGGAGACGCCGAGCAGCTTGAGCTTGGCGCTCATGTCCGCCCCCTCGAAGCGGCTGTCGCCGCCGAGCAGATGGTCGACGGTGATCTGGGCCATCTTGTAGCCCGGCGCTACCAGCCCGAAGAAGCGGCCCTGCCAGGCGGCGCACTCGCCGATGGCGTAGATGTCGGGATCGGAGGTGAGGCAGTGATCGTCGATGACGATGCCGCCGCGCTCGGCGATAGCTAGATCACCGTAACGGCCCAGAGTATCTTGCGGGCGAATGCCGGTGGAGAAGACCACCACATCCACTTCCAGCTGGCTGCCATCGGCAAAGGCGAGGCGGTGTTTCGCCTGCTCGCCGCCATGCATCAGGATCTCGCTGGTGCTCTTGCTGGTGTGTACCTGCACGCCCATGGATTCAATCTTGCGGCGCAGCAGCTGGCCGCCCTGACCGTCGAGCTGCTCGGCCATCAGCACAGGAGCAAACTCCACCACGTGGGTCTCGAGACCCAGCGCCTTGAGGGCACCGGCCGCTTCGAGGCCAAGCAGACCGCCCCCGATCACCACCCCGCTCTTGCCACTCTTGGCGGCGCTGCGAATGGCTTTCAGATCCTCGATGGTGCGATAGACGAAGCACTCGTGGTGCTGACTGCCCGCAATGGGCGGCACCCAGGGGTAGGAGCCGGTGGCCAGCACCAGCTTGTCGTATCCGACCACAGTGCCCTTGTTGGAGTGCACTTCGCGGTTGGCCCTGTCGATTTTTTTCACTGCTTCGCCGAGCAGTAGGCGGATGCCGTGCTTGTCGTAGAAACCGGGTTTGACGAGGGAGAGATCTTCGCTGGTGTGATGGGAGAAGTAGGAGGAGAGATGGACGCGATCGTAGGCGGGACGGGGTTCTGCACCGAAGACGGTGATCTCGTAGCGGCCCGGGTCGGCCCGCTCGATCAACTCTTCGATGAAGCGGTGCCCCACCATGCCGTTGCCCACAACGACCAGTCTGACTTTGCTCATAGTTGCCTCAAGTTTGGAGTAATAAAACATCATTCTGGGACTAGGCTACCCAGTCAGTCGGGGCGGGCAATTGATGCAAATCAAGTGTCTATTTATATATCTCGTCAGGGGTAATTCGATAGAATTCAAAGATATACAAAAATAGGTATACCAGTTGAGTGTTTTGGTGCTGGGTGCGAGTGGGACATAGAGAGAAGGGGGCTGGGGCTTAAAATGCAAAACGCCCCCATTGCTGGAGGCGTTTTTTTACAAACAGAACTGCGCTTACAGAATAAAGCGGCTCAGATCCTCATCCTCGACAAGCGCACCGAGGTGGGCGTCGACGTAGTCGGTGTCGATGACAAAGGTCTCGCCGGACTTCTCGGAGGCGTCGTAGGAGATATCTTCCATCAGGCGCTCCATCACGGTGTGCAGACGACGGGCACCGATGTTCTCGGTACGCTCGTTGACCTGCCAGGCCGCTTCGGCCAGACGGCGGATGCCATCCTTGGTGAACTCAATGTTGACCCCTTCGGTGGCCATCAGCGCCTTGTACTGATCGGTCAGGGAGGCGTTTGGTTCGGTCAGGATACGCTCGAAGTCATCTGTGGTCAGGGCGGTCAGCTCGACCCGGATCGGCAGACGGCCCTGCAGCTCGGGGATGAGGTCGGACGGCTTGGCGATCTGGAAGGCGCCGGAGGCGACAAACAGGATGTGGTCGGTCTTGACCATGCCGTGCTTGGTGTTGACGGTGCAACCTTCAACCAGCGGCAGCAGGTCGCGCTGTACCCCTTCACGGGAGACATCGGGGCCGGAGCTTTCGCCGCGCTTGCAGATCTTGTCGATCTCGTCGAGGAAGACGATGCCGTTGTTCTCGACCGCAGCAATGGCTTTCTGCTTCAGCTCTTCCGGATTGACCAGACGGGCCGCTTCCTCTTCGATCAGCGCCTTCATGGCCTCTTTGACCTTGATCTTGCGCTTCTTCTTCTGGTTCTGACCCAGGTTCTGGAACAGTCCCTGCAGCTGGTTGGCCATCTCTTCCATGCCCGGTGGGGTCATGATTTCGACACCCATCGGGGAGGCGGAGAGCTCCAGCTCGATCTCCTTGTCATCCAGCTGACCTTCCCGCAGTTTCTTGCGGAAGATCTGGCGGGTGTTGGAGTTGTCGGCTTTCTCTTCTTCACCCCAGGTGTTGCGCGGGTTGGGCAGCAGGGCGTCGAGGATGCGCTCTTCGGCGGCTTCCTCGGCGCGGTATTTCATCTTCTCCATCTCGGTCTCGCGCACCAGCTTGATGGCGGCATCGGTCAGATCGCGGATGATGCTGTCCACTTCCTTGCCGACATAGCCCACTTCGGTGAACTTGGTCGCTTCCACCTTGATGAAGGGGGCGTTGGCCAGTTTGGCCAGACGACGGGCGATCTCGGTCTTGCCGACACCGGTCGGGCCGATCATCAGGATGTTTTTCGGGGTCACTTCATGGCGCATCTCTTCGTTGAGTTGCATCCGGCGCCAGCGGTTGCGCAGGGCAACGGCAACGGCGCGCTTGGCATCGGCCTGACCAATGATGTGTCTGTCCAGCTCGTGGACGATTTCTCTCGGGGTCATCTCGGACATGATGGTGTTCCTGTATCCGGGGCGGGTAGTGCCCGCCCCTTGGGAAATTGGGTTTGGCTAGCGGCCTTATTTGGCTGCGTAGTCCAGCACTTCGATGGTGTGGTTGCCGTTGGTGAAGACGCAGATGTCGCCCGCAATCTTGAGGGACTTCTCGACAATGGTCCTGGCATCCAGCTCGGTGTTTTCCAGCAGCGCGATGGCGGCGGACTGGGCAAAGTTGCCGCCGCTGCCGATGGCGATGAGATCGTGCTCCGGCTGCACCACGTCACCGTTGCCGGTGATGATGAAGGATTTGTGTTCGTCGGCCACGGCCAGCAGAGCTTCGAGGCGGCGCAGGGCGCGATCGGTGCGCCAATCTTTGGCCAGCGCCACGGCGGCGCGCTCCAGATTACCCTGATGGGCCTGCAGTTTTGCTTCGAAACGTTCGAGCAGGGTGAAGGCGTCGGCGGTACCGCCAGCGAAACCGGCCAGCACCTTGCCGTTATAGAGACGATGAACCTTGCGGGCGTTTCCCTTCATGACGGTGTTGCCAAGAGAGACCTGGCCATCGCCACCGATGACGACCTGACCGTTGCGGCGAACTGAAACTATGGTAGTCACTTTACTTACCTCGCTTGAGCCGAATGACGGCCTGACTGTGCATGGCAAGAAAGATGGGGATGGCAAACGGGCTTTTCAACCCTGCCTTTGGTCGGGATAAACGGGGTAGCAATCAGGGTGGGGGGCGAGTGACACCAAAAGAACAGGGCCGGGTGTTGCCACCCGGCCCTGCGTCATCGGTAAGCGGATTACCCTTTCTTGGGAATGCAGCCGCTGATGCCGGAGCTCTGCAGCTTGCTGTTGGCCGCGTCGGCGGCCGCCTTGCCGTTGAAGGGGCCGACCATCACCTTGTAGACGGTGCCGTTGGCGCCATTGATCACCTGCAGGCTGGAGGAGAGGCCGGCGGTGAAGGCGATACGCGCCTTGAGCGACTCTGCGGAATCCTGCGAGCGCAGGGCGGCGCACTGCATCATGTAGCGACCGCTGTCGGCGGCTGCGGTCTGGGCTGGCGGGGTCGCCGCTTTGGCTTTGGCCTTGGCCGCTTCGGCCCGCTCCCGTTCCAGCTCGGCACGGATCTCTCGCTCCATCCGTTCCCGTTCTGCCTTGCGGTCGATCACCTGCTCTTGCGCGCTGGCAACCGGTGCACCCGAGGTGGAAGGGGTGGTCGCCGGATTGGGCTGATAGGGCTTGGGCTGGCCGATGGGCGTTCCCGGTTGGGGAATGTCGGTCGGCACCGGCTGTGGCAGTTTTTCCGGTTGCAGGGTCATGGTATCTGCCGGTGGTGGCGGCAGCACACCCGGCTGGGTCGGCGGCTCTATGATATCGACCTGCTTGTTCTCAAGCCGTTCGATGTAGCTCCACTTCTCCTGAGGCAGCCCGTTATTCTGCGCTTTTGGCTTGTTGGCCTTTACCTGCTCCTCAATGGTGGGGGCATCGTTGCCCTTGCCATTGATCATGTAAAGGAAGCCACCAAAGCCTGCCAGCAGTGCCACGACCAGCAGCACTGGAATAACAGGAAAGCGGCGAGGGGCCGCTTTCTTGGTATTGCGGCCACCCGCCCGACGTCGCGGGCGGCTGCCGACATAATCCCGGGTTGCCATCTATTACATGCGCTCCAGGGTATGGATGCCCAGTACGCCGAGGCCCAGTTTCAGTACCTTGGCGGTGGCGGCGCACAGCAGCAGACGGCTCTGACGGGTTGCCTCGTCCACGCCATCCTTGTTGATCGGGCAGGCTTCATAGAAGGTCATGAAGTTGCCGGACAACTCGTACAGGTAGGTACAGAGCAGGTGCGGCATGCCTTTGTCGGCCACGCCGTTGACCGCGTCGGAGAACTGGATCAGCTTCTGGGCCAGCACCTCTTCGGCCTCTTCGTTCAGGGTCACGTTGCCGGTCAGCGTTTCGGCATCGATGTTGGCCTTGCGGAAGATGGACTGGATACGGGTGTAGGCGTACTGCAGGTAAGGGGCAGTGTTGCCTTCAAAGGAGAGCATCAGATCCCAGTCGAAGATGTAGTCGGTAGTACGGTTCTTGGAGAGATCCGCATACTTGACCGCGCCCATGGCGATGGCGTTGACCACATTGGCCTTCTCTTCGGCAGAGAGGTCGCTGTTGCGGCTCTCCAGCAGGGCGGCGGCGCGCTCTTCGGCCTCGTTCAGCAGGTCAACCAGCTTGACGGTGCCACCGGAACGGGTCTTGTAGGGACGACCATCCTTGCCCAGCATCATGCCGAAGGCGTGGTGCTCAAGCGGTACGGATTCCGGCACATAGCCCGCCTTGCGGGTGATGGTCCAGGCCTGCATCAGGTGCTGGTGCTGACGGGAGTCGATGAAGTACATGACACGGTCGGCGCCCAGGGTTTCATAACGGTATTTGGCACAGGCGATGTCGGTGGTGGTGTAGAGGAAACCGCCATCGCTCTTCTGGATGATGACGCCCATGGCCTCGCCATCCTTGTTCTTGAACTCGTCCAGGAAGACAACGGTAGCGCCTTCGCTCTCGACCGCCAGCCCCTTGGCTTTCAGGTCGGCCACGATCTCCGGCAGCATGTCGTTGTACATGGACTCGCCCATGATGTCCTTGTTGGTCAGGGAGACATTCAGGCGGTCATAGTTGATCTGGTTCTGTTCCATGGTCATGTCGACCAGCTTCTTCCACATGGTACGGCAGTACTCGTCGCCGCCCTGCAGCTTGACCACGTAGTTACGGGCACGCTCGGCGAAGGCTTCGTCTTCGTCGTAGCAACGCTTGGCCTGGGTATAGAAGGCTTCCAGATCCTTGAGTGCCATGTCGCTGGCGTGTTCGTTGGACATCTTCTCCAGATAGGCGATCAGCATGCCGAACTGGGTGCCCCAGTCGCCGATGTGGTTGGCGCGGATCACTTTGTGGCCGAGGAACTCCAGCGCGCGTGCAGCCACGTCACCGAGTACGGTGGAGCGGATGTGGTGCACCGCCATCTCTTTGGCCACGTTGGGGGCGGAGTAGTCCACCACCACGGTTTGTGGCGCGGGCAACCGTACGTTGGCGTTGGCAGAGGTCACCATGGCCTCGACCTGACCGGCCAGCCAGCGCTGGTCGAAGAAGAAGTTGATGAAGCCGGGGCCGGCGATCTCGACCTTGGCGATCAGGTCGGAGGCAGGCAGGTGCTCGATGATGGCAGCCGCCAGCTCACGGGGATTCTTGCGGGCTGGTTTGGCCAGCAGCATGGCCAGGTTGGTAGCCAGGTCGCCGTGAGCTTTTTCCTTGCATCGGTCTACTTGCACGCGGGCTTCCAGGTCCGCCGGCAGGACGCCTGCTGACTTGAGATTGGCTACCGTTTGTTCAAGTAGATGATGAATATGCTCTTTCATAACTGACCACCAAGGTTGCGCGTCGAAAAATGACTGATATATAAGGGCGTGAATTTTACCCGCATCGGCCCGAGAAAACTATAGGGATGACCCGCCGCTCGCTGTCGGGCGGATATTTCACTGCGTTTGGCGCCATATTCCAGAATATTGGGCGGAAATTACGGTGCTTATCCATTTCTACTGCATATCGAAGCGGCTTGTCTAGGCTATTTTCCCCTGATTGTTAAGGGTTTTTCCTTTCCGATGACGGGAATGATCTCCTCCCTCTGGCCCGGCGTATCAACAGAGGTTCCCAACCGAGGAGTTTGCGATGCGACTGGCGCTGTTTCCCCTATCTGCCCACCTGCTGCCCGGCGGCGTCATGCCGCTGAGGATCTTCGAACCGAGATACCAGCGGATGATCGCCGAGGCGGGGGAGTCCGGCTTTGCCCTCTGCATGGTGGACCCTCGCCAGCCCGACGCCCTGCGCAACATGCTGCCCATCGCCACCCGGGTCACTATCATCGATTTCGACCGGCTGCCGGACGGAATGCTGGGAATCACGGTGCAGGGGATGGAGCGGGTGCAGATAGAGGATCTGTGGCAGGAGCCCGATGGCCTGCGTATCGGCGAGGTGACGCCGCTGACGGCCTGGCCGCCCCGCCGGCTCCATCCCGATCAGCAACCGCTAGTCGAGGCATTGCGGGAGGTGTTTGCCGACTATCCCGACTATGCCACCCTCTATCCCGCCCCCTGCTGGGACGATGGCAACTGGGTGGCCCAGCGCTGGCTGGAGGTGCTGCCGATCCCCCCTGAACAGAAGCAGCTGCTGCTGGCCGCTGCCGACAATCAGCCCGCCATCGCCCTGCTCAAGGGGGTGCTGGTGGCCAGTCACTGATTTTTTCTGACCCGCTGATCTGCCAGCGCCGCGGGGCCGTACAAGTTATCACCACAGCATGTTCGACAGCACACCAAAGGGATGGCGCAATGGCATATACTGGCCAACCACACTCGACCATACGCAGGACTTCGCCCGTGATGGATAACCCGGATGGCGACCTCAAATCTCTGCTGATCAGGGTGGCAGAGCAGGCCGACAAGGCTGCTTTTGCCCGCCTGTTCCAACACTTTGCGCCGCGTATTCGCAGCTACGGCTTGCGCCACCTCGGCAGCGAGGCCAACGCCATGGAGCTGGTGCAGGAGACCATGCTGCTGGTGTGGCAGAAGGCGCGCCTCTACCACCCCGAGAAGGGGGCGCCGACCACCTGGATCTATACCGTGATGCGCAACCAGTGCTTCGACATGCTGCGCCGTCGTCGCGCCAGCAAGGAGGATCTCTGTGCCGAGGAGCTGTGGCCGGTGCTGGAGTTTCAGGCCGAAGAGGAGCACCTGAGCGGCGGGGAGGATGCGGTGCTGACTCGTCAGATGGCCCACTATCTGGGCACCCTGCCGGAGCCGCAACAGCAGGTGGTGCGCGGCATCTATCTGCAGGAGTTCTCCCAGCAGGAGCTGGCGGAGAGACTCGGCGTGCCGCTCGGTACCATCAAGTCCCGCCTCAGACTGGCGTTACAGAAACTGAAAGAGCAAGTGGAGCAAGGCCATGATTAAAGCCCATCCGACCGACCCTATGCTGCGCGCCTTCGCCGCCGACGAGCTACCTCTGCCGCTGGCGGTGGGACTCTCCGCTCACTGTGAACTCTGCCCCGATTGTGCTGCCCGACTGAAGACATTCGAAGAGGAGCTGGCGCAGCAATATCTTGCCTCGCCAGCAGAGCCCGAGCTGGCCTCCCGTGATGAAGTGGGACTGGACGCCGGATTCGACGCCATGTTGGCGGATATTCTGGCGCAGCCGCTGGCAGAGCCCCCCTCCGAGCCAACACATGACCAGCCCCGAACGCAGCCCGGCGAGCTGGAGGTAGCCGGTCACGCCTACCATTTGCCACGGGTGCTGGCCCGCTACCGTTCGCCCAAGTGGCGGCATATCGGGGCCATTCGTCAGCAGAGTCTGCCGCTGGACGAGATGGGCGCGCGCGCCAGCCTGCTCCATATCGAAGCGGGCGGCCGCATCCCAGAGCACACCCATCAGGGCTATGAGCTGACCTTGCTGCTGGCTGGCAATATTCAGGATGGCGATACCCTTTACAAGGCGGGAGATTTCATCTGGCGCGATGCCAGCCACTCCCACAGTCCGCATACGCCGGACGGTTGCCTCTGCTACACGGTGCAGGATGCGCCGGTGCAGTTCACCAAAGGGCTGTCGCGGCTGCTGAACGGCATCAGCCAGCACCTCTATTGAGCACCATGACGCCATAGAAAAAGGGACCAAGTTGGTCCCTTTTCTCATTTCATTGCAGGCTGCCGGTCAGGCGACAAACACCAGATAGACGGCGAACGCCACGATAAAGCGGTAGATGGCGAACGGGATAAAGTCGATGCGGCGGATCAATGTCAGGAAGGTCTTGATCGCAAACATCGCCACCACGAAGGCGGTGATAAAGCCCACAGCAAACATCGGGAAGTCGGCCATCGAGAGGAAATCGCGGCTCTTGTAGAGATCAAGCCCACTGGCCGCCACCATCATGGGCACCGCCATGATGAAAGAGAACTCGGCGGCGGCGTGACGGCTGATCCCCATCAGCATGCCACCACTGATGGTGGCGCCGGAGCGGGAGAAGCCGGGCCACAGGGCCAGACACTGGAACAGACCGATGCCGAACGCCTGCTTGTAGCTGATGTCATCCAGGGTTTCAGCTGTGACGGCCGGGCGGAACTTCTCGGCGATGATCAGCAGGATGCCCCCCGCGACCAGCGCGTACATCACGGTCTGTGGGCCAAACAGGTTGGCCTTGATCCAGCTGTGGATGGCCAGACCGACCACGATGGCGGGCAGCATGCCGAGGATGACGTGGATCAGCGACAGGGTGGCATGATCCTGAGAGGGCTTCTGGCCAAAGTGGATGCCAATCAGGCCAAACAGGCGGCGCCAGAAGACGGCGACCACGGCGAGGATGGAGCCAAGCTGGATCACCACTTCGAAGGTGGCAGCCTTGGGCCCTTCAAAGCCCAGCAGATGGCCGACGATAATCATGTGGCCGGTGGAGGAGACGGGGAGGAACTCGGTCAGCCCCTCGACGACGCCCAGAATAAAGGCGACCAGCAGGCTATAAGTGTCAGTCATCGAACAAACAATCCTTAACTTCGTTGATGTAAAAACGCCCCGAAAGGGTCTCGGGGCGGCATATCTTGCTCGATTGTGACTGCTGAGGCTATGTAAAAATCATGAATTCTTTAAGTTAGTCGCGGATAAAGCGGTAGCGGGTCTGGTGATGATAACGCTCGCCAGGCAGCAGCCAGGGGTTGCCCAGCTCGGGGCGATTGGGGCTGTCCGGTAGCTGTTGCGCCTCAAGACAGAAGCCGTCGTGATCCCGGTGCGACAGGCCGCTACGGTTCGGGGTATTGGCCAGCCAGTTGCCGGTATAGAACTGTAGCGAGGGTTGGTTGGTATAGACCTCCATCGCCAGCTGTCTGTCACCCGATACCACGTGAGCAGCCCACTCCTGCGCCGGGCCGTTGAGCACAAAGGCGTGATCGTACCCCTTGGCCTGTTGCTGTTGGGGATGGCTCAGCCAATCCAGTCCGACAAGGCGCTCGCGGCGCAGATCGAATGGCCCCTCCACCGGAGTGATGGTGATCGGCAAACCGTTCGGGTCGGTCGGCAGGAAGTGGTCGGCATTGATGCTGATGAGGTGGTCACGGATATCGCCGCCATCGGTTTGCCCATCGAGATTGAAGTAAGCGTGGCTGGTGAGGCTGACCGGAGTTGTGGCATCCGTGCTGGCGATGAAATCCACCACCAGATCGTTCTGCTCCAGCCGGTACTCCAGGGTGACCCGAAGATTGCCGGGAAAGCCCTGATCCCCCGCTCGGGAGAGCAGCGCCAGCTTGACCCGATCTGCTTCCAGTTCCTTGATCTGCCAGCGCTGGCGATGAAAGCCTGCCTGCCCGCCGTGCAGACAGTTGGGGGCCTGATTGGCATTCAGCGGCCAGCGCTGGCCATCACGTACCAGCTCGGCACCGCCGATGCGGTTGGCAAAGCGTCCTGCCACCGCGCCCAGCCACACCTGTTGGGTGGGATAGGCGTTGTCGGCACAACCCAGCAGCACTTCGCGCCGTTTGCCCGCCACCGGCAGGGTGAGGGAGGTGAGGGTTGCGCCGAAGTCGAGGCCGCGCAGCCGCAGCCCCTCTTCATTTTCCAGCTCGAACGGGGTCATGGCGCTGCTCATAGCTTGCCTGCACCGGCGCTGGCAGAGCAGACGTAGCAGTCGGCCTTGAGGCCCGAGATGGCCGGATACTCCGCCTCGACGGCGGCAATCACCTCGGCCACTTTCTCCGGGCGCAGCAGGGCGACCACGCAGCCGCCGAAGCCGCCGCCAGTCATCCGCACGCCGCCATCGGTGCCGATTTTAGCCTTGATGATCTCCACCAGCCCGTCGATGGCGGGCACTGTGATCTCGAAGTCATCGCGCATGGCGGCGTGCGATTCGGCCATCAGCTCGCTGAGGCGGGTCAGGTCGTGGCTCGCCAGCGCATCGGCGGCCGCCAGGGTGCGGGCGTTTTCACCGACGATGTGGCGGGCACGGCGATAGCAGGCCTCATCCAGCCCGGCTTTGCCCGCTTCCAGTCCGGCCAGATCGAGGTCGCGCAGCGCCTTGACCCCGTAGTGATGGGCGGCCGCTTCGCACTGCTGTCGGCGGGTGTTGTATTCGCTGTCCACCAGACCGCGACGCACGTTGGAGTTGACGATCAGCACCGCCAGATCCGCCGGCATGGGTATCAGACGGGTCTCCAGCGAGCGACAGTCGAGCAGCAGGGCGTGGTCTGTTTTGCCGCTGGCGGAGATCATCTGATCCATGATGCCGCAGTTGCAGCCGACGAACTTGTTCTCCGCCTGCTGGCCGTTGAGGGCGATCTCGGCCTGGCTGATGTCGAGCCCCAGCGCCTCTTTGAAGGCCTGACCGATGGCTACTTCCAGCGAGGCAGAGGAGGAGAGCCCCGCCCCCTGCGGCACGTTGCCGGAGACCACCAGATCGAGGCCGCGCAGGGCATAACCGCGCTCCTGCAGATACTTCACCACGCCGCGGATGTAGTCGCTCCAGCGTTGGTTGGAGTGGTGCTCGATGGGCTGGTCGAGGTCGAACTGGTCGCGCTGGTTGTCGTAGTCGGCGGCGATCACCTGCACTTGCCGGTCATCGCGCAGGCCGATTGCAACGCAGGTCTCGTAGTCGATGGCGCAGGGCAGCACGAAGCCGTCGTTGTAGTCGGTATGTTCACCGATGAGGTTGACGCGACCGGGGGCGCGCACCAGCAGATCGGGCGCTTTGGCAAATTGCTCGGCAAAAACGGTGCTGACGCGTTGGCTGGGGGTCATAGGGCCTCCTCATTGGTGTGGCTGGTCTGGTTGTAGTGAACGGGGCTCAGGGCACGCAGCCGCTCGGCAGCCTGCTCGGGGGTAAGGTCACGCTGGGTTTCGGCCAGCATCTCGAAGCCGACCATGAATTTACGCACGGTGGCGGAGCGCAGCAGGGGCGGATAGAAGTGGGCATGCAACTGCCACGCCTCGGGGCAATCCGATTTGGGCGGGGCAAAGTGCCAGCCCATGGAGTAGGGGAAGCTGCACTCGAACAGGTTGTCGTAACGGCTGGTGAGCTCCTTGAGCGCTACCGCCAGATCCTGTTGCTGGGCCTGGGTCATATTGAGCATGGAGGGGACGTGCGCCTTGGGCAGCAGCAGGGTTTCGAACGGCCAGGCGGCCCAGAAGGGGACCACGGCAAGCCAGTGTTCGGTATCTACCACGATGCGCGAGCGATCCGCCAGCTCCCGCTCCACATACTCCAGCAGCATGGGGCGGCCATGCTCGGCCAGCCAGTCACGCTGGTGCTGCTCTTCGCGGGCGATCTCGTTGGGCAGGAAATCGCTGCCCCAGATCTGGCCGTGGGGGTGCGGGTTGGAGCAGCCCATAACGGCCCCTTTGTTTTCAAATACCTGCACCCACTCCCACTGGGCCGACAATTCGGCGACCTGATCCCTCCAGGTGGTGATCACCCCTTCGATGGCGAGCAACGGCAGCTCGGGCAGGGTCTTGCCGTGATCCGGCGAGAAGCAGATGACCCGGCTGGTGCCGCGGGCGGCTTCCAGCTTCAGCAGGGGATCGCTGGCGCTATTGGCGGCCGGGGTATCCTGCATCAGGGCGGCGAAGTCGTTGGTAAAAACGAAGGTGCCCTTGTAGTCGGGGTTGATGTCGCCGGTGACCCGGGTGTTGCCCGCGCAGAGGAAACAGTCGGGATCGTGGGCCTGTTTGGGGGCCTGACTCACCTTCTCCACCTGTCCCTGCCAGGGGCGTTTGGCCCGATGGGGGGAGACCAGCACATACTGGCCGGTCAGCGGGTTGAAGCGGCGATGGGGATGATCGACGGGGTTGAACATCATCTCTCCTGAATAAGGTATTGAAAAATAGGGTCGTCTATTAACAGGGAGCAGGCAGGCCTACTCTTCGTAACCGTTTGGATTGGCGGATTGCCAGCGCCAGCTGTCGGCGCACATTGCGTCGATGTTGCGGGTCGCCCGCCAGCCCAGCTCGCGCTCGGCCTTGGCCGGATCGGCCCAGCAGGCGGCGATGTCGCCCGGGCGGCGCGGTTCGATGCGAAATGGCAGCGGCTTGCAACAGGCGGCGGAGAAGGCGGCGACCAGCTGCAACACGCTTTGGCCCTGACCGGTGCCCAGGTTATAGGTGTGCACGCCACCCTTGCCGGCACAGTGTTGCAGTGCCTTGACGTGCCCCTCGGCGAGATCCATCACGTGGATGTAGTCGCGCACACCGGTGCCGTCCGGGGTGGGGTAATCGTTTCCAAAGACAGACAGGCAGTCGCGACGGCCGATGGCGACCTGGGTGATATAGGGCATCAGATTGTTGGGGATCCCCTGCGGGTCTTCACCCATGGTGCCCGATTCGTGGGCGCCGACCGGATTGAAGTAGCGCAGCAGGGTCATGCTCCAGTGGGGCTCGGCCAGCTGCAGATCTTCGAGGATCTCCTCGATGATCAGCTTGGATCGTCCGTAGGGGTTGGTGGCGCTGCGGGGGAAATCCTCGCGGATCGGCAGATTGGCGGGATCGCCGTAGACGGTCGCCGAGGAGCTGAACACCAGATTGTGCACATTGGCCCGCTTCATCGCCTGCAGCAGGGTGAGGGTGCCGCCGAGGTTGTTCTCGTAGTAATCCAGTGGAATGCGAGTCGACTCACCGACCGCCTTGAGGGCGGCAAAGTGGATCACTGCGTCGATCTGCTGTTCGGCGAAGATCCGGTCCAGCAGGGTGGCATCGCGAATATCTCCTTGATAGAACACTGGTTGCTGGCCGCTGATAGCCGCGACTCGAGTCAATACGCTGCGCTTGCTGTTGCAGAGGTTGTCGACCACCACGGGATTCATACCTGCCGCTTGCAGGGCCAGACAGGTGTGGCTGCCGATATATCCGCAACCGCCGGTGACCAGAACATTCATCTTGCTCTCCACTGAAAAAGTGTCTGGAAGCAGTCTAGCCGAGGGTGTGGCGACCAAACTGTGAGCTTGCTTGCAAAACAGTGTAAACGATTACACTGTTTTTGTGATCATCCTGATGGCAGATATGCGTTTCACCTCTGTTTTCAAAGGGTTTGCTGGGTATGATGGCGCTCTATTGCACAGTGAAAGAAGTGAAAACAGCATGAGCACCATCAAGGATGTCGCCCGTTTGGCCAATGTGTCGGTGGCAACGGTTTCACGGGTGATGAACAACTCCCCCAAGGCCAGTGCCGCGTCTCGCGAAGTGGTGCAGAAGGCCATGGCCGAACTGGGCTACACCCCCAACGCCAACGCGCGGGCACTGGTCAGCCAGACCTGCGACACCATGGGGGTAGTGGTCGGTGACGTGGCGGATCCCTTCTTCGGTGCACTGGTGAAGGGGGTCTCCGGCATCGCCGTCGAGCAGAACCTTCACCTGCTGATGGGTAACGGTTTTCACAAGGCGCGTCAGGAGCGTGAGGCGATCGAGCTGCTGATCGGCAAGCGTTGCGAGGCGCTGGTGGTGCACAGCAAGGCGCTGAGCGACGAGGAACTTTACGATTACGCCATGCGAGTGCCCGGTATGGTGCTGATCAACCGCGATATTCCGGCCCTCAAGGGGCGCTGCATCGCCCTCAACAATCGGCTGGGGGCGGCTACGGCGACTCGCCACCTGATCGAGCTGGGCCACCGCCATATTGCCTTTATCAGCTCGGATCACGCCATCGAGGATGCCACCTTGCGTCTGCAGGGGTATCAGGATGGGCTGATGGAAGCCGGTCTGGCAGCCGATCCCGAGCTTATCGAGAGCGGCACGCCGAACGAGGAGGGGGGCGAGCGCGCCATGCTCAACCTGCTGGCCAAGGGGCTCAAGGTGACCGCCGTGGTGGCCTATAACGATGCCATGGCGGCGGGCGCCATCTCAGTGCTGGCCGACAACGGCCTGCGAGTGCCGGAGGAGGTTTCGGTAGTGGGCTTCGATGACATCATCTATGCCAGATATTTGCGCCCCAAGCTCTCCACCATGCGCTATCCCATTGAGCTGATGGCGGCCCAGGCGGCCAAGCTGGCCATTCAGCTGGCGGCGGGGGAGAGTGACGCGACCCAGAGCCGGATCTATACCCCCACCCTGATCAATCGCCACTCGGTGGCACCGGTTCGGGCCGGATAGCCCCCTTTTGCGGCCCTGTTCGGGGCCGTTTCTTGCACAGTTATTGTTTTACCTGTTTTTAATCATTTTTACTCCGCTTTACTTAACAAAATTAGTGTAATCGTTTACATCTGTGTAAGCGAGATCGCCGTTCCCTGCGTCATACTTCTCTAGACTGAATTCGTTTTTCAATCAGCAGGGAGAGAGTGAATGCTCAGGGAGATAGTGGCGCGTCAGGATTGGCAGACTCAGGCCATTACGTCGGTAAACCGTCTGGCTGCCCATACCCCCATGTTCAGCTGGCGCAGCGAAGCGGATGCCAGGGGTGATCTGGCCTCTTCCTCCCGTCTCTTGCTCGATGGCGAGTGGCGCTTCTCCTTCTTTGCCGCTCCCGAATTGGTGCCCGAGAGCTGGCTGGCGCAGGATCTGGTGGATGTTTGCCCCATTACAGTGCCGGGCAACTGGCAGCTGGATGCCGCCTATCCGGCCGCGCGGCCGCCCACCGATGGCCCCATCTATACCAATATCAAGTACCCCTTTCCTTGCGATCCGCCCCGAGTGCCAGCAGAGAACCCCACCGGTTGCTACTCACGCGAGTTCGAACTTCCTACCGACTGGCTGGCCAGTGGCCAGAGCCGGATCATCTTCGACGGGGTGAGCAGCGCCTTCCACCTCTTCTGCAACGGCCGCTGGGTCGGTTACTCCCAGGACAGCCGCCTGCCCGCCGAATTCGATCTGACTCCTTATCTGCAAGCCGGTCGCAACCGGCTGGCGGTGCTGGTGCTGCGCTGGTCCGATGGCTCCTATCTGGAAGATCAGGATATGTGGTGGCTGTCGGGGATCTTTCGCTCCGTCAGCCTGCTGCACAAACCGTCCCGCCATCTGATGGATATGCGGGTGACGCCTGAGCTGGATGCCTGCTATCGGGATGGCCGTCTCAAGATTGCCCTGCAGGTGGCCAATGCGGCCGCTCTGTCGGTTGAGGCCAATCTCTATGACGGCGGCGAGCGGGTCGCGACCCTGCACCAGCCGATTGGCACCCAAGTCTTTGACGAAAAAGGGGCTTATGACGATCGCGCCGAGCTGTGGCTCGATGTAGCTGCGCCGCACAAGTGGAGCGCCGAGACGCCCCATCTCTATCGCCTTACCCTGACGTTGCTGGACGAGCAGGGCCAGGCCATCGAGAGCGAGGCGTGCGATGTGGGCTTTCGGGTGGTGGAGATCCGTGGCGGTCTGCTGCGGGTCAATGGTCAGCCGCTGCTTGTTCGCGGTGCCAACCGTCATGAACACCATCCCGCCAAGGGTTATGCCATCGATCGTGCCACCATGGAGCAGGATCTGCTGCTGATGAAGCGGTACAACTTCAATGCAGTGCGCTGTTCCCACTATCCCAACCATCCCGATTTTTATCGCCTGTGCGACCGGCTCGGCCTCTATGTGGTGGACGAGGCGAATCTGGAGACCCACGGCATGACTCCGATGGGGCGGCTGGCGCGGGATCCCGCCTGGAGCAACGTCTTTCTGGAGCGGGCGACCCGCATGGTGGCGCGGGATTTCAATCACCCCTCCATCATCATCTGGTCGCTCGGCAACGAGTCGGGTTACGGCCCGGCCCACGATGCCATGTATGGCTGGATCAAGCGCAGCGATCCGAGCCGTCCGGTGCAGTATGAGGGGGGCGGGGCCGATACCCCGGCGACCGACATTATCTGTCCCATGTATGCCAGAACCCATCAGGATCAGCCTTTCCCGGCGGTGCCAAAGTGGGCGCTGGCCAAGTGGATCGGCCTGCCCGGCGAGCACCGGCCGTTGATCCTCTGCGAATATGCCCACGCCATGGGTAACAGTCTGGGGGGCTACGCCCACTACTGGCAGGCGTTTCGCGATCATCCACGCCTGCAAGGCGGGTTTGTCTGGGATTGGGTCGATCAGGGGCTCGACAAATACACCGCCGATGGTCGCCACTACTGGGGCTATGGCGGCGATTTTGGTGATGTGCAAAACGATCGCCAGTTCTGCTGCAACGGTCTGCTGTTCCCGGATCGCACCCCCCATCCCGCGCTGTTTGAGGCAAAGCGCGCCCAGCAGCCGTTCCGCTTCACTCTGCTTGAGCACACCCCGCTGCGGGTGCGGATCGAGAGCGAATATCTGTTTCGGGAAACCGACAACGAGCGGCTTTGCTGGCAGTTGTGCGAGAACGGCCATGTGCAGCAGCAGGGGGAGATCTCCCTTGAGCTGGCGCCACAGGGAGTGGTCGAGTTGACCCTGAGCGGGACGCTGCCTCCCTTTGCGGCAGGCTCACTGGCCTGGCTCGATCTGGCCATCGTTCAGCCCCAGGCCACCCTCTGGTCGCAGGCAGATCACAAGGTCGCCCGCCAGCAGTTCACCCTGCCGAGCCCCCTTGCCCTGCCAGCGCCAGTCGCTGCCGCCACCCTGAGCGAGCAGCCGGATGGCTGGCGGATCACCGCCACAAACAGCCAGTGGCGGCTCGACAAGCTGAGCGGCCGTATCACCAGCTGGCAAAAATCGGGGCAGGAGCAGTTGCTGGCGCCGATCATTGATCACTTCTATCGCGCACCGCTCGACAACGACATCGGCACCAGCGAAGCGGATCACGCCGACCCCAACTCCTGGATTGCCCGCTGGCAGGCGTGTGGTCTCGGTCAGTGGCAGCACCGCTGTCTGGGGATCGCGGTCGTCGGAGGGGATATCCGGGTCAGTCATGGCTACTTCCACCGCGATGAGCTGCTGCTGGTGAGTTACTGGCATCACCGCTTTACCGACGATGGCGCCATGAGCCTGGAGATAGAGACCGAGCTGGCGCAGGCGCTGCCTTCACTGCCGCGGATTGGCCTGTTGCTTCATCTGGCCGAGGTCCCGGCGCGAGCAGAATGGCTGGGGCGTGGCCCTCACGAGAACTATCCGGATCGCCTGCTGGGCGCCGATCTGGGGCGCTGGAGTTTGCCGCTGGAGGCGATGCATACACCTTATATCTTCCCGAGTGACAACGGCTTGCGCTGCGATACCCGCCAGTTGCAGCTGGGCAGCACGACGGTGAGCGGCAGCTTCCATTTCAGTGCCAGCCGCTTCAGTCAGCAGCAGTTGGCTGCCGCCCGTCACCAGAGCGATCTGGTGGCCGAAGAGGGGCTGTGGGTCTGCCTCGATGGCGCCCATATGGGGGTGGGCGGGGATGACTCCTGGAGCCAGAGCGTGCGTCCCGAGTATCAACTGCTCGAGCATCGTTACCGTTGGGGCTGCACTCTCCGTTAATCCAGCTATTGAAGCGACTGTCGAGCCAGTGCGCCATTTTGACAACAGACCAGTAACGACTAGCCTCAATGCTGTGGGAAAGATTGAGTCTCAAATCTGATTTTTATTTATATGTATTTGAAAAATAAATATAAAGTTTCAATGTAACAGAGTGTAAACGTTTTCATTTTGTCGTCATGATCACAGAAGAAATGACAACAAACTGATTACATTGATTGGCGCTTGCTCAATTGCTCGCCACCCTACAACACAGATAGACACATCGGAGCACACATAATGAAAAAACTGACCACAGTTGCCGCCCTGCTGATGGGCATGATGGCTGGAGCCAATGCCCAGGCTGACACCCGTATCGGGGTAACCGTCTACAAGTACGACGACAACTTCATGGCGGTCGTGCGCAAGGCCATCGAGAAGGAGGCGGCAGCCACTCCGGGGGTGGAACTGCTGATGAACGACTCCCAGAACGACCAGTCCAAGCAGAACGACCAGATCGATGTGCTGCTGGCCAAAGGGGTGAAGGCGCTGGCCATCAACCTGGTAGACCCGGCTGCGGCCCCGGTGGTGATTGAGAAAGCCCGTGGCGAAGATATCCCGGTAGTCTTCTACAACAAGGAGCCGAGCGCTACCGATCTGGCCAGCTACGACAAGGCCTACTACGTGGGCACTGACTCCAAGGAGTCAGGGATCATCCAGGGTCAACTGATTGCCAAACACTGGAAAGCCCATCCGGAGTGGGATCTGAACAAGGATGGCGTGATCCAGTTCGTGCTGCTGAAAGGGGAGCCGGGCCACCCGGATGCCGAAGCGCGCACCTCCTACGTGGTCAAGACCCTGAACGATGGTGGCGTCAAGACTGAACAACTGCACATGGATACCGGTATGTGGGATACCGCCATGGCGAAAGACAAGATGGATGCCTGGATCTCCGGCCCCAACGCCAACAAGATCGAAGTGGTCATCGCCAACAACGACGGCATGGCAATGGGTGCGGTCGAGTCACTGAAAGCCCAGGGCAAGACTGCCATTCCGGTATTCGGCGTCGATGCGCTGCCGGAAGCGCTGGCCATGGTCAAGAGCGGCGCCATGGCGGGTACCGTGCTGAACGATGCGGCCAACCAGGCCAAAGCCACCTTCGAGCTGACCAAGAACCTGGCTGAAGGCAAACCGGCCGGTGAAGGCACCAAGTGGAATATCGTCGACAAGGTAGTACGTGTTGCCTACGTCGGTGTGGATAAAGACAACCTGTCCCAATTCGAGTAATTCCCTCCTCCAGGGCAAGGGAGATCCCCTTGCCCTTTTTTCAACCAGATGTGATGGCTGATATGACAACACAGCAACAATCAGAATGGCTGTTGGAGATGATTGACGTCAGTAAGAGCTTTCCCGGCGTCAAGGCACTCGATAATGTCAATTTACGGGTCCGTCCTCATTCTGTGCATGCGTTGATGGGCGAGAACGGAGCGGGAAAATCCACACTGCTCAAGTGCCTGTTCGGCATTTACGAGAAGGATCAGGGCAAGATCTTCTTCAAGGGGCAGGAGATCAACTTCACCTCCTCGAAAGAGGCGCTGGAAAATGGCGTCTCCATGGTGCATCAGGAGCTCAACCTGGTGTTGCAGCGTACCGTGATGGACAACATGTGGCTCGGCCGCTACCCGACCAAGGGGGGGTTCATCGACCACGGCAAGATGTATGACGACACCAAGCGTATTTTCGATGAACTCGATATCGACATCGACCCCAGGGTCAAGGTCGCGACCCTGTCGGTCTCCCAGATGCAGATGATCGAGATCGCCAAGGCGTTCTCCTACGATGCCAAGATCGTCATCATGGACGAACCCACCTCCTCGCTGACCGAGAAAGAGGTGAACCACCTCTTCAAGATCATCAACAAGTTGAAGGAGAAGGGGTGCGGCATCGTCTACATCTCTCACAAGATGGAGGAGATCTTCCAGCTCTGTGACGAGATCACCATATTGCGGGATGGCCAGTGGGTGGCAACCCAGCCGCTCAAGGGGATGACCATGGATCAGATCATCGGCATGATGGTCGGCCGTGAACTGACCCAGCGTTTCCCGGAAAAGACCAACCAGCCGAAAGAGGTGATCCTCGAGATCGAACACCTGACGGCGAAGAACCAGCCCTCCATTCAGGATGTGACCTTCAACCTGCACAAGGGGGAGATCCTCGGCATCGCCGGACTGGTGGGGGCCAAGCGCACCGATATTGTCGAGACCCTGTTCGGTATTCGCGATCGCAGCCAGGGCAGCATCAAGCTGCACGGCAAAGAGGTGGCCAACCACAACGCCCACGAAGCGATCCGCAACGGCTTTGCGCTGGTGACGGAAGAGCGCCGTTCCACCGGTATCTACTCCCGGCTCGATATCGCCTTCAACTCCCTGATCGCCAACATGGACAGCTACAAGGGCTCCATGGGGCTGCTCAGCGACAACAAGATGAAGAGCGATACCCAGTGGGTGATCGACTCCATGCGGGTCAAGACGCCGACCCAGCAGACCCAGATCGGTTCCCTCTCCGGGGGCAACCAGCAGAAGGTGATCATCGGTCGCTGGCTGCTGACCCAGCCGGAGATCCTGATGCTCGACGAGCCAACCCGCGGCATCGACGTGGGGGCCAAGTTCGAGATCTACCAGCTCATCCTGGAGCTGGCGAAGAAGGACAAAGGGATCATCATCATCTCGTCGGAGATGCCGGAGTTGCTGGGGATCACTGACCGCATCATGGTGATGAGCAATGGCCGGGTCGCCGGGATCGTCAATACCAAAGAAACTGACCAGAGCGAGATACTGCGCCTGGCATCTCTGTACCTCTAGAGACAGGAAGACATTTATGGAGTCGGCTAAAAATTTCAATCTGATGCAGGCGCTCAAGGAAAACGCCATCTACTTGGTGCTGCTGGTGCTGCTCATGGTCATCGTGATCCAGGAGCCCTCCTTCCTGAGCCTCACCAACTTCAGCAACATCCTGACCCAGTCCTCGGTGCGGGTCATCATCGCGCTGGGGGTGGCGGGCATCATTATCACTCAGGGGACGGACCTCTCGGCCGGTCGTCAGGTCGGTCTGGCGGCGCTCATCGCGGCGACCATGCTGCAGGCGCTGACCAACGTCAACAAGGTGTTCCCGACGCTGGGGGAGGTGCCCATTCCTGCGGTGATCCTGCTGGTGTGCGTGGTGGGTGCCCTGATAGGTCTGGTCAACGGTCTTATCGTCGCCTATCTGAACGTGACCCCCTTTATCACCACCCTGGGGACCATGATCATCGTCTACGGTATCAACTCCCTCTACTTCGATTCGGTGGGCGCTTCGCCGGTGGCCGGTTTTGACCCCCGATTCTCCAGCTTCGCCCAGGGCTTTATCCGGATCGGCGGCTTCAAACTCTCGTACCTCACCTTCTACGCGGCCATCGCCAGCGTCTTTGTCTGGGTGCTGTGGAACAAGACCCGCTTTGGCAAGAACATCTTCGCCATCGGCGGCAACCCGGAAGCGGCCAAGGTCTCCGGCGTCAACGTGGCGGTCAATCTGGTCATGATCTATGCGCTGGCTGGGGTCTTCTACGCCTTCGGCGGCATGCTGGAAGCGGGCCGGATCGGCAGTGCCACCAACAACCTCGGCTTCATGTACGAGCTCGATGCCATCGCGGCGTGCGTGGTGGGCGGGGTGTCGTTTGCCGGCGGGGTGGGAACTGTCGCAGGTGTGATCACCGGCGTACTTATCTTCACCCTGATCAACTATGGTTTGACCTATATCGGCGTCAGCCCTTATTGGCAGTTCATCATCAAGGGCGGCATCATCATTCTGGCGGTGGCATTGGACTCCATGAAGTACGCCAAGAAGAAATAACGATTGGCAGGGAGGGTTGGCAGTGCCAGCCCTCTCTTCTGGAGGGATCCCATGCCATTCAAGGTCAAGATTTACGTCCTGTTGTTGCTGGCCATTTTGGTCACCATCGGTACCGCCTGGTTCAGCGTCAATCACTTCATCAGCGCCTACATCCGCACCCAGGCGACCAAGAACATCAACGAACAGATCACCCTGGTCAAAGAGAAGCTGGCCAGCGACATCAATCAGAAGATCCTGTTGGCCGCCAACCTCAACTTCGGGGTGACCAACGTCAAGAAGACCCTGCAAGAGACCGGCTTTCACAACATCGTCAAGGTGATCGGCGACATGGCCTTCGATGTGAACGGGGTCATCAATGACAACGCCAAAGTCGATGCCCTGCGCAAGCTGATCCCCGCCGCCAACAACCAGATCACCGTCAGCCCGCTGCAACAGGTGGATGGCAAGCCGGTCATCACCATTCTGGTGCCGCGCGGCGCCGATTCCGCCTATCTCTACTACCTCGACATGAGCGAGTTCAAAAGCCTGCTGGAGAAGATGAGTGGCGATGGCCGTTACTTCTCGCTGGCCGACAGTCAGGGCAACAACCTCTATGACAGCAAGCCGCAGGGGGAGAGTGAAGCACGCCCCAACCAGCTGGATATTCGTGGCAGTAGCTGGACCCTGACCGGCTACATCGATCTTGACTACATCCGGGCCATGACCCGGGCCCTCAACGGCCAGATCATCATGGCGCTGTGCGGCGTGGCGATCGTGGTGATGGTGCTGGCGATGCTGGCACTCAATGTGGCCTATCGCCCCATCCTCTCGCTGCGGGATCTGGTGCTGGAGCTCTCTCGCGGCAGCGGCGATCTCACCCGCCGACTGGCGGTGACCAGCAAGGATGACCTTGGCCAAATCTCGGCTGGCATCAACCGCTTTATCGAGCGACTGCAGGAGATGATGGGGGAGGTGCGACAGGCGAGCGGCCAGCTCAACAGCGGCATCGAGGGGTTGGCCAGCCAGACCGGCGCCGCCCAGTCCCTGCTGGCGGACCATGTACGCGAGACCGAGCAGGTGGTGACCGCCATCAACGAGATGAGCCGCACCGCGGTCTCCGTCTCCGAGAGTGCAGCCAGCACCGCCCAACTTACCGGTCAGAGCCAGCAGCTGGCGAGCCAGTCCCGTCAGGTGGTGGATCAGGCGATGGCCAGCGTGATGGCGCTGGTGGACGAAGTGGAAGCCACTGCCCGCTCCATCGAGGCGATGCAGCAGGATGTGCAGCAGATTGGCTCTGTATTGGGGGTGATCGGCAGCATTGCCGAACAGACCAACCTGCTGGCCCTCAATGCCGCCATCGAGGCGGCCCGCGCCGGTGAACAGGGGCGAGGTTTTGCGGTGGTGGCAGACGAGGTGCGTTCCCTCGCGGCCCGTACTCAGCAGAGCACAGCTGAGATCCAGACCATGCTGGCCAGTCTGCAGCGGGGCACCCGAACTGTGGTGGATGCCATGGGCAACACCAAGCAGAGCTGTCAGGGGGCGGCCGAGAACACTACCAGGGTCAACGAGTCGCTGGATCTGATGGCCGGAGAAGTGGTGGAGATCAACGATCTCATCAGCCATATCGCCACGGCGGCGGAGCAGCAGAGCGCGGTGGCCGAAGAGATCAACCGCAACATGAGCGCCATCGCCGAAGTGATCCGCCAGCTGACCCACAATGGCGAAGCGACGGTCGCCAGCTCCGTGGCGATGCAGCAGACCTACGACCGGCTGCGGGAGATCGTGGGTCACTTCCGGCTGGAGTGAGGCCGATGTTCAGCCAATAACAAAACAGGGCCATCCGGCCCTGTTGTTGTTTTCCTGTCTGCCTGAATCAACCGGCCTTGCGGCGCAGATAGACCCCGGCTTCCATGTGATGAGTCCAGGGGAACTGGTCAAACAGGGCGAAACGGGCGATTTCGTGGGTTTCGCCCAGCACGGCCATGTTGGCCTGCAGGGTATCTGGGTTGCAGGAGATGTAGAGGATGTTGTCGTACTCCTGCACCAGCTTGACGGTGGCATCGTCGAGACCGGCGCGGGGCGGGTCGACGAAGATGGTGTTGCACTGGTAGCTCTTGAGGTCGACCCCCTTGAGGCGGTTGAACTCCCGCTCGCCACGCATCGCCATGGTGAACTCCTCGGCCGACATGCGCAGGATGATCAGGTTGTCGACGCCGTTGGCGGCGATGTTGAACTGGGCGGAGTCGACGCTCGGCTTGGCGATCTCGGTGGCCAGCACCTTGCGGAAGTTCTGCGCCAGCGCGATGGAGAAGTTGCCATTGCCGCAATAGAGCTCCAGCAGGTCCCCTTCGCTCCCCTTGGTCACATCCAGCGCCCAGGCCAGCATCTGCTCGTTGATGGCGGCGTTGGGCTGGGTGAAGCTGTTCTCCACCTGCTTGTAGATGAGCTGGCGACCCGCCACGTTGAGCTGTTCGATGACGAAGTCATCCCCCAGACAGATCTTCTGCTTGTGGGCGCGGCCAATCAGCTGCAGCTCGAACCCCTTGGCGCGCAGATCGGCCTGCAGCACTTCGGCGGCTTGTTGCCATTCGGCCTCCAGCTTGCGGTGATAGAGCAGGCTGACAATGATCTGGCCGGACTGGGTGGAGAGGTAGTCGATCTGGAACAGCTTGCGGCGCAGCACCGGGTGTGGGCGCAGCCCCTCCAGCAGCAGAGGCATCAACTGGTTGATGAGGCGGCTGGCGGTGGGGAAGTGGCCTATCTTGATGATCTCTTTGGTCGCCGGGGCATACATGCAGTGGAAGAGGTCATCCCCTTCGTGCCAGATGCGAAATTCGGCGCGCATCCGGTAGTACTCCGCCGGCGAGCTGTGCACTTCCAGCGCCGGGAGGGTGAAACCGGCAAACAGCTCGGTGAGGCGAGCGCGCTTTTCGTCGAGTTGGGCCTGATAGTCGGCCGCGGTTCTAGGCGCCGGAGCGTTCGCGGAAGGCTGTTGGGACTGGGTCATAAATACCTCACATGCACACCGGCCGGGCCGGGTCGAAATCGGGGGAAGGCAACAGGCCACCCAAAGGGGCCCGATTTTAAAAGCCAGCCGCAGATTGTCCAGCATTTTGTGGTCAAGAAGTGTTCAGTCAGGCCGATAGCTGATCTACAGGCATGGTGGGAGGACACATTATGCAGATCGAAGGCGTGGGCGCAGCCCAACCCAAGGGAGTGGGTGTTTCTCCCAAATCGCCCCAACAGGCGGAGCAGAAACAGGTCAAGAGCGAGGAGGCGGTCTCCTTGCACAAGCCGCCCAAGTGGGCGCAGGTGCTGATCCAGCAGGCATTGCAGTTCTCGCTGGAGATCAACGGCCAGGGCTATCAGGCGCCGAAGGTGAAAGAACCTGAGGAGATCACCCCTGAGACCCTGTTTGACTTCCAGTCGGTGGCGGACAACGTGCTGCAGTTCGTGACCGGGCGGCTTGGTGCCGCGCGGGCCGATGGCAAATCCGACGACGACCTGACCGGGATGATGGAGCAGGCCCGCAAGGGGGTCGACAAGGGCTTTGACGAAGCGAAGAAGCAGCTCGGCAAGTGGGCGACCGACAACGACGATATCAAAACCGGTATCGATCAGAGCTACAAGCTGATCCAGAAAGGGCTCGAGGAGTTCGAGAAGGAGTTCTTCGGCAAGGTTTCTCCGACCGACATGGGACAGGCCGAGATGGCCAGTCGCCAGCAGGGGTATCTGGAGATCCAGACCAAGGATGGCGACAAGGTAGTGCTGCGCTTCAACGACAGCTGGCAGACCAAGTCCCAGAGCAGCGAGAGCGGTAGCCAGTTCAGCCTCAAATCGAGCCAGAGCTTCAGCTTCTCGCTGGAGGGGGATCTCAACAGTGACGAGATGGAGTCCATCGGCAAGCTGGTCAAGGGGATAGACGAGCTGGCGGGGAGCTTCTTCTCTGGCAACTTCGAGGATCTGCTGGACAAGGCGGGCGAACTGAAACTGGATGACAGCCAGCTGGCCTCCTACTCCCTCAAGCTCAAGCAGAGCGTCAAGCTGAGCCAGACCTATCAGGGGGCGCACTCCCTGCAGGATCTGATCAAGCCGTTTGCCGACTACCTGCCGAAGCTGGATCAGGTGCAGAAACAGGCGGATACCCTGCTGCCACCATCCCAGCAACAGGCGCTGACCCCGGCCGTGCTGGCCGCGAGAGGAGAAGAGGAACCGGCGCAGGTCGATCGCTTCACCAGCTTCAACCAGCGGATGCTGGAGGCGCTGCGGATGATCAACCAGTTCCAGCCCTCCACTGAGCCCACCAGTAAGAACGCCTGAGCCACAGCGCGTTACGCAAGTAATAACCTGCCGTTTGCCAGCCCTTCCCGGGGCTGGCAAACTGGCCTTTTCTCCAATCCGGTTGCCCCATGAACCCCAAGAAGCCAAGAGACAAGCGCGAGCTCTGCTACCCCTTTATCTTCGAAACCTCGTTCAAATGTGATTTTGAAATCGCCACAGACGAGCTCTGTTGTCAGGTCGGGGCTGTGCTGTCACACCTTGCGCCGGATGCCGATACCGAGCCCATGCTGGCGGATCTCGCGGCGTTGCAGCGGCTTATCTACAACCTCAACGGCTCGGTGCGCGGCAAGCTGGGGATCTTCGACGCAGATCTTGAGTGGCTCAAGGCCCGTTACGACCACTACAACGAGGCGAGTCGCGGCAGCGTCACCGGTTTTGTGCTGCCACAGGGGCCGCAGCCCATTCCAACCCTCCATCTGTGCCGCTGCGGCAGCAAGAAGGTGGTGCGGCTGCTGGTCCGGCTGGAAGAGAGCGGGGTGGCCTTCGATCCCATTCTCTATCGCTTCGCCAACCTGCTGGCCAACTTCTTCTTCGTGCTCACCGTCTACCTCAAGCAGCGCTGGCAGGTGCCGGAAGTGCCCTACGTCAGCATCAACTACTGATGGCGGCTGGTTAGGGGCCAGACGTCATGGTGGATTGAGCGGAATAAAAAACCGGAGCCTTGGGCTCCGGTTTTGTTTTTCAGCGCGTCAGTTGCCCGCTCAGCTGGAGATCAGCACCCGGGCCGAGTTGGCGGGGATGGTGAGCTGCACCTCGCCCTGCACCACTTCAAACTTCTCGCCGTTGAAGGCGTCGGTGAAGCGGCTGGCAGGGCTGGCGGTCTGCCACAGGGGCAGGCTGATGGTGCGCGGCTCGCTCGGGTGGCGGTTGCAGGCTACTACCACCTGATCGCTTTGCAGGGTACGGGCGAACACATAGCTGTGGGGCCCGGCGTAGAGGGTCTGGATATCGCCACGGCGCAGGGAGGGGCGCTGGCGGCGGATCTGGATCAGCCGACGATAGTGGTCGTGCAGCACATGATCCCAGTCTGTGGTATCCCACGGGAAGCAGCGGCGGCAGTCCGGGTCGTTGCCGCCGGAGAGCCCCACTTCATCGCCGTAGTAGATGGACGGCACACCGATATAGGTGAGCAGCAGGGTGGCGGCCAGCTGCATCCGCTGCTTGTCTTCACCCAGCAGGTGGAGGAAGCGGGCGGTATCGTGGCTGTCCAGCAGGTTGAACTGGGCCAGCTGGTTCTTGAACGGAATGTGGGCCCGCGCCAGTTTGAGCCAGCGATCCAGCTCTTCGGCGCTGATCTTGATGGGGTGGTAGGCGATATCCTGCCCCGCCAGGAAGGCGCGGATCGGATGGGCGAAGCCGTAGTAGTTCATGGCGCCATCCTCCTGATCCCCTTGCAGCCACTGGCTCGCCTCGAAGAAGTGCTCACCCAGCACATAGGCGTCCGGGTTCTCCTGCTTCACCGCCCCGCGAATGGCGCGCACATGGCTGCGGTTGCCCTCGGCGGTGCCGCGCTCGCCCAGCATGTGGATGACGTCAAAGCGCCAGCCATCGATCTGGTAGGGGGCGCGCATCCAGTAACGGAGTATGGCGTCGTCAGCCCGATAGACGGCGTCCTGAACCTTCTCGCAGGAGAAGTCGAGTTTGGGCAGGCTGCGAATGCCCTTCCAGCTGACGTAATCCCCTTCTTTGTCAAAGGTGTAGAAGCTGCGCCACGGGGAGTCCGGGTTGCTCTGGGCCCCCAGTGGCGGGCAGAACCAGGGGTGCTCGGTAGAGGTGTGGTTGACCACCGCATCGAGGATGATCTTCATGCCGCGCTGGTGCAGGTTGCGGGTTAGCTCGGCGAACTGTTCGTTGCTGCCGAGGTGGGCATCGACCTTGAAGTAGTCCTGGGTGTCGTACTTGTGGTTGCTCGGGGAATCGAAGATGGGGTTGAGGTAGAGCGCCGTCACCCCGAGAGATTGCAGATAGTGCAGCTTGGCATCGATGCCCGCCAGATCGCCGCCATAGAATTCGCAGGCGCCGTGGCCCTCTTCGTGGCGACTGACCGGCTCGCCCCACGCCTTGCTGATCACCGCCTTGCCACGGTACTCGTACTCGTGATGCTTGACGCTCAGCGACGGATCGCCGTTGCAGAAGCGGTCGGGGAAGATCTGATAGAACACCTGATCCTGCACCCAGGCCGGTGGCTGGTGCAGGCTGTTGAAGCGAAAATGTTGCTCCCGTGGCGGCATGGACGCGCTGACGCCCGCCCCATGCAGCCACCACTGCTCCTCGTCGGTGAGGCACTTGAAGCTGTAGAGGTGGATATCCTGTCCCTTGATGAGCGGCAGGGTCGCCTGCCACACCTGCAGCCGATCGCGGGTGGAGACTGCCGTCATCGGGATCAGGTACTCCTCGTTATCCGGCTCGTGGCGCAGCCACACCTCGCGGATCGGCGTATCCAGCTCGCTAAAAAGGGTCAATTGCAGTGCGTCGGCGCTCTCTTTGAACCAGGGCGCCACCTGGGGATGAAACAGAAACGGATGGGTCATGATGCTTATTGAGTCAGAAGATCGGCGAGGGCATTACCCTGTTCATGCAGTGTTTCGAGCTGGCCTGCCAGCGACTTGGGATCCAGTCCCAACTGGTCGGCGAGCGGTTTAGGGAAGCGGGCGATGATGGCCTGGGCAGGCACGCCCGCGTTCCAGGCGAAGGAGATAAACACGGCGAGGCGGATCAGCACCGCCTCCTTGCTGACCGGATCGTGGGAGAGCGGGTCAAGCTGCTGGGAGATGGCATCGACGAAGGCCTCGGAGAGGTTCCAGCGCCGCGCCAGCTCGGCACCAAGCTGGGCATAGTCGTAGCCCAGCATCTCCCGCTGGGCCTCGACCCGGCTGCTGCCGTTCTGGATCGCCATGTTGATGAGCTCGGCCTCTTCCGGCAAGGTGCTCTGGATAAGCAGTTCGCCGATGTTGTGGATCAGAGCGCAGGTGAAGGCGGTCTCGGGATCCATCACCTTGGCCTCCTGGGCCAGGGTTTTGGCGATGGTGGCGACCTGGAAGGTCTCGGTCCAGAACTTGTTCTTGTCGAAGCTGGGCGGGGCCTTGAAGGTACCGATGATGCCGGAGGCGACCACCACGGAGCGCAGCCGGTTGAAGCCAAGCCGGATCACCGCCTGCTCAATGGAGGTCACTTCGTTGCCCCGGCGCAGGGCGGCCGAGTTGGCCATCCGCAGCACCTTGACGCTGATCACCTGATCCATGGCGATCTTGGCCGCAATCTCGTCGATGCGGGCATTCTCGTCGTTGAAGCTCTGCATCAACTCGTGCAGCAGCTTGGGAATAGTGGGGAGTTGTTTGATCTTGTCAAACAGGCGATCCATCGACATGGCTGAGGCAGCCTCCGTTGCGAACTCTGCCTCATATTGTGCCACAGCCGGACAACATGTTCCTGTTTGTGATGCGGCTTTGTGAGCGCTAGAACACCCAGTCGCGCAAGGTGTATTCCAAACGGTGCTGTTTGCCCTGCAGGATCAGGTTCTGACTGGTGCCGCTCAGGGTCGCCCCCTCGGTAAGGGTGGTCAGCACGGCCTGCTCTATGGTGTCCAGCGGCGGCATGCAGGCCATTTCGGTGCTGCCCAGACTGGTGACCCACAGTTTGTCATCTTCCAGATGGCCCTGACCGAAGTAGCGGTTGCAACCGGCGATGCCGTTGACGGTGAAGTGCTCGCCGATCTCGAAATCGGGGGGATTGTCGCGGGGGGTCTTGATCGGTTCGCCATCCAGTTTGCTCAGTACCCAGTGGTGGTGTTGCAGATCTTGCTGAACAAAGGCGGTCGAGCTGCAGCCAGCGAGCAGTAACAGGGGGATCAGCAAAAAGGGCAATCTGGGCATGAGGGGGCTCCGGTTGGGGGAGCGTCAAGAATACCCTTTTTGGGCAGTCGGGAGCAGGGTGGGAGAGGGGACGACCGACCGCTTCTGTCGCCCCTTGTCCCGCATGACTGTCGCTTAATGGCAACACCCGGGTGATGTTGCCATCGATTTACGCTATCTCAGGGCTCAGTTGGCGAACAGCCGCTCGGCATAACGGGCAAGACCGGCAGCCACCGAGCCGAAGTCATCGCCACCCTCAAGCGGGATGGACGGGAGCTTCTGGCGGATAAAGCTGGCGATCAGCGGCGAGCGGGCGCTACCGCCGGTGACGAAGATGCGATCCGGCTGCACACCGGCGGCGGCAATTGCTTCGTCCATCAGCTCGCCAATCTTCTCCAGCAGCAGGGCCGAGGCGTTGGCCAGCTGTTCGCGGGTCAGTTCCGCTTCCAGCCCTTTTTCCAGCTCGGCCAGCGACTGGCGATTGAGTTCCTGCTCCGAGAGGGCGATCTTGCCCTGCTCGGCACGCCACACCAGCTGGTGGCTCAGCTTGTGGGCCCGCAGGCTGGCCAGACGCCCCAGCTTGCTGCCGGGCTGGCTGTCGAGCTGCAGATCCTGCAGCTGGCGGGCGGTGTCGAGGCTGTAGAAGCGGCTCTGGGCGCTGACGTCGTTGATGGCGGCCGCATCCCAGAACAGCGGGTGGGGCAGCGGCTTGCCGGTCTTGAGGGTCTCGTGCATGCCGAGCAGCGGCATCATCCCCTCCACCGTCAGGCGGATATCGAAGTCGTTGCCGCCGATCCGCTGGCCGCTGTGGCCGAGCAGATCGCCGCTGCGATCCAGCTGATCGCGGTAGCTCGGGCCCATCCGCAGCATGGAGCAGTCGGTGGTACCGCCGCCGATATCCACCACCAGCACCACGGCGTCTTCGGTGAGGCGCGCCTCGAATTCAAACCCGGCGGCCACCGGCTCGTAGAGGAACTCCACCTGCTCGAAACCGGCCAGACGGGCCGCCTCGGTCAGGATGGCGATAGCTTGCTGGTTGCTCTCTTCCCCCGCCAGCCCCTGGAAGTTGACCGGTCGGCCGATCACCGCCTGGCGGATCGGGGCGTCGAGTTGCTGCTCCGCCTGCTGGCGGACATGGAGCATCATGGCGCAGACGATATCTTCAAACAGGGCGATCTGGGGGGCCTTGAGGCCATAAGCGCCGAGAAAGGATTTCGGTGACTTGATGTAGTAGCCGTCGTCCGGTTCTTCCAGATAGCGCTCCAGCGCGGCACCGCCAAAGCTCAGCTCGTCGATCAGTCCCTCTTCGCGCATCTGGCGGCGAACCATCTGGGCGCGGGTGACCACGGGGCCACGCAGTTTGAGGTACTCCGCCTGCTGGGCGGGGGCCAGCCCTTCGGCCAGCAGACCGGCGATAGCATCCCGGTGGGGGGCATGCAGGGTGGAGGGGAGATAGCGGGATGCGCCGAGATTGAGCAGCCTGGGGCTACCTTGTTCCATCACGGCCACGGCACAGTTGGAGGTGCCGTAATCAAATCCGATAAACATGGGCGCCAGACTCCTGAATAAAAAAGGGGGGCTAGCCTACCCGAAGGCGCCGGGTCTCACAACCCGGCGCGTGACGAAGAGAGGGCGAGCCCTTATTCCACTTCGTTGTCGCAGCGGCCCTGGCTCTCGATGGCGCGGATATTGCCGAGGGTGGTATCGGCGATGGCGTGCAGCGCCTCGCGGGTCAGGAATGCCTGATGGCCGGTGAACAGCACGTTGTGACAGGCGGACAGACGGCGGAACACGTCATCGGTGATCACCTCGTTGGACTTGTCGGAGAAGAAGAGATCCTCTTCCTCTTCGTAGACGTCCAGCCCCAGCGCGCCAATGCGGGAAGTCTTGAGCGCCTCGATGGCGGCGTTGGAGTCGAGCAGGCCGCCCCGGCTGGTGTTGATGATCATCACCCCGTCCTTCATCTTGGCGAATGCCTCCTTGTTCAACAGGTGGTAGTTCTCTTTGAACAGCGGGCAGTGCAGGCTGATGATGTCGGATTGGCGGAACAGAGTATCGAGATCCACGTACTCGGCACCCAGCTCGATGGCTGCCGGATTCTGGTAAGGATCGTTGACCAGCAGGCGAACCCCGAACCCCTTGAGGATGCGCAGGGCGGCCAGACCGATCTTGCCGGTGCCGATGACGCCAACGGTCTTGCCATGCATGTTGAAGCCGACCAGCCCTTCCAGCGAGAAGTTGGCGTCGCGGGTGCGCTGATAAGCCTTATGGATGCGGCGGTTGAGGCACATCATCATGCCGACGGCGTGTTCTGCGGTCGCCTCGGGGGAGTAGGCGGGCACCCGCACCACTTTCAGCCCCAGCTCTTTGGCGGCGGCCAGATCCACGTTGTTGTAACCGGCGCAGCGCAGGGCAATCACCTGGGTGCCGTTGGCAGCCAGTTCGGTCAATACCTCGCGGTCGGCATCGTCATTGACGAACAGACACACCACCGGGAAGCCGTGAGCCAGTCGGGCCGTTTTGGCCTCCAGCCGTACATCGAAAAACTCCAGGTCGAAGCCGTACTGGCTGTTGGCCTGGTTGAAATGCTCTTTGTCATAGCTCTTGGTACTGAATACGGCGACTTTCATGGTATGTGCTCCGCAGCGTGTGTGTCGTCAAATTACAACAAAATGGGTCAGCTATCACCGGACAAACCGGCTGGTTATTGTCCCCATGGCATGATGGGAACGGCGCTGACTGCACTCTTGTACGAACCATCCACCAGTTTGGTGCTGTAGGTCAGGTAAACCAGTGCATTGCGTTTCTTGTCGTAAAAACGCACCACTTTCTGCTCCTTGAACACCAGCGAGGTGCTGACATCGAACACCTCTTCCCCCGCCTTCAGCTTTTCGGGCAGGGTGATGGGGCCGATCTGGTGGCACGACAGGGAGGCGTGGGAGGGATCTTCCGCCAGGCCCAGCCCGCCTTTTACACCACCGGTCTTGGGGCGCGCCAGATAGCAGGCGACGCCGTCGATGCGCGGGTCGTCGAACGCCTCCACCAGGATCTTGTGGTTGGGGCCGAAGAGCTTGAAGGCGGTGCTCACTTCACCGACCGGGTCGGCCTTGTCGGCCAGCGCCGGGCCGGCAAACAGGGCCCCCAGCAGCAGGGGCAGGGCGCGGCGAAGGGCGTTATGTCGCGTGTGGTTATGTGTCATGGTCTCTCCTGTTGGCCCGGCATTCCTCAATAGGGGATGCCCAGACGACGATAGAGGCTGGCAAGCACCCAGGCGGGGCCTATCAGCAGAAATTGCAGGTCGGCGAGGAAGGAGGGGCGCTTGCCCTCGATCTTGTGGCCGACAAACTGGGCTATCCAGAGCAGCACGAACGCTGCCACGGCGGGCCACAACAGCGCCCCCTGCCATTGGTGGCAAATCCACAGTCCCAGTGCGGTCAGCCCGGCCATCCCCGCGAACAGCGAAAACGACAGCTGCAAATAGAACAGCAGCACCGGAATGGCTGCCACTGCCGCCCAGTTGAGGGGCTCTGGCAAGGGCCCGTGTGGCAGACACCAGAGCAGCGCCAGCGAGCAGAGATAGATGCCCGGCACCGCCAGCTTGTGGATGGCGACGTTGGCCGGATGGCGATGGCTCTGGCCGTACTGCGCAAACCACTCCTGGATTCCCTTCATGGCACCTCCCTGGCGCACTGTGTTCTCGCTGCCCGACCCTCATGGTCAGGCGCTCGGGATGATTATCCCTGCGGTGGATACTCCCAATATTGGGCCGGAATGGATTTTAGCAACGGGGTCATATCCGGATTGGGCAGGGCGATGGTGACCCGCTGATCGAGGTTGGCGCTGGCGAGCGCTTCGCGGATCTTGGGGTTGTCATTGAAGAACTTCATAAAGCTGCCATCGGCATAGGCCCGCTCCAGCCCGGTCTGAATCGCCTTGGCCAGCTTGGGGTATTCGGGGCTGACGAAGAAGAACTGGGCGAAGGGGTAGCGGATCAGCAGGTGCTGCTCGATGGCGAGGTTGGGATACTGCGCCACCAGCTCGCTGCGCTCGGCGAAGATCTCCACCAGGGCGCGCGGGAAGAAGTCGATCTTGTCGCCGTCGTTGATAAGGCGAAACAGGCTGCTGTATCGGCCGGAGAAGGTCGGGATGCCCGCATTTTCCAGAATTTTGTTATCGGCCCAACCGACCCCTTGCGCCGCCTTCAGCTGTTTGAGGTCGGCCAGGGTATTGATCTGGTTGAACTTCTCTTGGGCATCCGCGTGGATGAATGACAGCCGCAATCCTTCCAGCCCGCGAAAAAGCGGAATGGGGACGGCAATCAGGGAGGATTCGAGCTCGCTGGAGGTGCCCATCCAGAAGACGTTGATGGTCTTGCCCTTGCTCAGCTGCTGCTGGAGGGTGAACTGGTTGAGGTCGAGTTCGACAGGCTGGATGCGAAAGGGTTGCCCGGAGCGGGTCAGGGCCAGTTCCAGCAGCTTGTACTGGTACTCCTGGTCAAGATTGTTGACGGGACGGCTGGGGACCTTGACCGTCAGAACCTGTGCTTGTGCCAGCAGTGGCAGGCACAAACACAGCTTGATGAGCCATTTCACTCTCTGTTCTCCTGTAGATTCCGGAAGGTGTCCGGAGTCTAACAGAAGTTGTCACCATCTTGCTGCGAGGCGTTGTGCAAGGTTTGAGCGCGGGGCCCTGCCTTGCTGGCGTCTGTTGCACCAGAATGGTGACGGTTCTTCGAAGAATCAGGCGACGCGACGGAACACGTGGGTATCGTTAAATTCCTTGGTGCTCTGGCACTCGACGCAGAAACGGGATTCCGGACGGGCATGCAGCCGCTTGAGGGAGATCTCGTCACCGCAAGATTCGCAGTAACCAAAATCCCCTTCGCTGATGCGCTTCAATGCGCCCCGCAGCTTGCGCAGGTGCAGCTTGTCGTGCTCGATGCGGTTCAGCTCCAGACGGCGGGCTTCCTCGATACTGGCACGGTCAATTTCATCAGCCATCTCGTTGGTGTCGGTGGCGATGGCCTGGCTGGCCTGGGAGTTCAGGCGCTCTTCGAGCTCGACGATCTGTCGCTCGATCTGCCCCTTGTAAAAGGCCAGTTGGTCTTCAGTCATGAAATCACACATACGATTAACTACCAGTCAGTTTACTAACCCAATTATCCCTGTTTATGGGGGCTGTCTGCCTACAGACCAAGCCCTTGTATCCCGATTTGCACCTGTTTCATGCAAGAGAGTGCAAATCAGGGCGGGCCTTGTACCAAAAAAATGCAGCCAAGCAAAGCAAATAGGATAAGGATTGTGCGCCCTTGCAAAAAAATGGTCCGTTCCTGCGGGGGATTGGTCGGGATCTGGCGCCAGCTTCACCCTCTCTTGGCATCGCCTTTGCAACGATGAGAAGGGTGGGCTTCGTACGGATTTGAGTGTTTAGTATTTGGTGCCGCCTTGGTCATTATATGCGCCGTTATTTATAGTTTTTTAAACACGCCCGCTTGACATTGCCCTTGATGGCGGGCTTTTATGGTGATGTTGATTACAATTTTATAACAAGGGTGTTCCATATATTAGACACCCTTGCCAATGGCAACCGTAAAGTCGGGGTTTAACATGGACAGTATCAAAGGCTGGATGGAGAGCAATCGCATCACGGAAGTGGAGTGCCTGTTCCCGGATTTCACCGGCAATGCCCGGGGCAAGATCATCCCAGCCAACAAGTTTTTGCGCGAAGGGGGCATGCGTCTGCCCGAGGTGATTTTCACCCAGACGGTGACAGGTGAGTATCCGGATGACGACAGCATGATAGACCCGCTGGAGCGGGACATGCAGCTCTATCCCGACCCCAACACCATCCGTTTTGTCCCCTGGGCGCTGGAGCCCACTGCACAGGTGATCCACGACTGTTTCGACGTCAACGGCAAGCTGATCGATATCGCGCCGCGCTCCGTGCTGCGTCGGGTTCTGTCATTTTACGAGAAGCAGGGCTGGAAGCCGGTGGTGGCGCCCGAGCTGGAATTCTATCTGGTCACCCGCAACGAGGACCCCGACTATCCTCTGGTGCCGCCGGTCGGTCGCAACGGCCGCCCTGAAACCGCCCGCCAGTCGTTCAGTATCGATGCGGTCAACGAGTTCGACCCCATCTTTGAAGACATGTATGACTACTGCGAGGCGCAGGAGCTGGAGGTGGACACCCTGATCCACGAGTCGGGCGCCGCCCAGATGGAGATCAACTTCCTGCATGGTGATGCCATCGATCTGGCGGATCAGGTGTTCCTGTTCAAGCGCACCATGCGTGAGGCCGCTCACCGCCACGGCATCTATGCCACCTTCATGGCCAAGCCGATGAGCGACGAACCGGGGTCGGCCATGCACATCCACCAAAGTCTGGAAGATGTTAACGGCCACAACCTGTTCGGTACCCCGAGCGGCGGCAATAGCGAACAGTTCATGCACTTTATCGCCGGTCTGCAGAAATACACCCCGGCGGTGACCGCCCTGCTGGCCCCCAACGTCAACTCCTACCGCCGCCTCACCTTTGGCGAGAGCGCGCCGCGCAACGTCCAGTGGGGTGTCGAGAACCGCACCTGCGGCCTGCGGGTGCCCTTCTCCGACCCGAGCGCACGGCGGGTGGAGAACCGCTTCGCTGGTGCCGATGCCAACCCCTATCTGGCGCTGGCCGCCACTCTGGCCTGTGGCTATCTCGGCATGATGGAGAAGCTGGAGCCGCTGCCGGAGATGAAGTCGAGCGCCTATGACCTGCCCTACAGCCTGCCCCGCTCGCTGGAGGAGGCACTCAGCCATCTCGAACAGTGCGAGCCCATCAAGGAGATGCTGGGTGAGCGCTTCACCCGCGCCTTTGTCGCGGTCAAACGCAAAGAGTACGAGACCTACTTCGGGGTGATCAGTCGCTGGGAGCGGGAGTTCCTGCTGCTGAACGTTTGATCCCCCTGTAACGGGGAGGCCGGAGTCGGCCTCCCCGGCCCCTGTATCGAAGAGACCTGAACGCAAGTCAGGTGGCGGCATGCCACCTGTGAGTGGTTGTGGCTGCGAGCATGCAAGCCCGCCTGACTACCCACCTGACTGTTTGACGACTGAATCTTGCTAAATCGAAGGAACCGAGGAGCAACAAATGCAGCAGACAACCCGTGAGTGGCAACAGCTGGATGCCAGCCACCACCTGCACCCCTTTACCGACTTTCAGGCCCTGAACAAGAAGGGCTCGCGCATCATTACCAAAGCCAGCGGTGTCTATCTGGAAGATTCCGAGGGCAAACGCATTCTCGACGGCATGGCGGGCCTGTGGTGCGTCAATATGGGCTATGGCCGCCAGGAGCTGGTGGATGCCGCTACCCGCCAGATGCAGCAGTTGCCCTACTACAACCTCTTCTTCCAGACCGCTCACCCGCCGGTGATCGAGCTGGCGACCCTGCTGGCCGAGGTGACGCCATCCCATCTCAACCATGTCTTCTTTACCGGCTCCGGCTCCGAGTGCAACGACACCGTGCTGCGGATGGTGCGCCACTACTGGGCCAGCAAGGGGCAACCGGAAAAACAGGTGATCATCAGCCGCCACAACGCCTATCACGGCTCCACAGTGGCGGGGGCGAGTCTGGGTGGCATGAAAGGGATGCATGCCCAGGGTGGTCTGCCCATTCCCGGCATAGTGCACATCGACCAGCCCTACCACTTCGGTGAGGGGCGGGGGATGAGTGCCCACGAGTTCGGGCTGGAGCGGGCCCGTCAGCTGGAGCAAAAGATTCTGGAGCTGGGGGTGGACAAGGTGGCTGCCTTTATCGGCGAGCCGATCCAGGGGGCGGGCGGCGTCATCATTCCGCCTGACAGCTACTGGCCGGAGATCCAGCGTATCTGCGATCACTACGGCATTCTGCTGATTGCTGACGAGGTGATCTGCGGCTTTGGCCGCACCGGCCACTGGTTTGCCAGCGAAGGGTTTGGCATCAAGCCAGACCTGATGTGTCTGGCCAAGGGGATCACCTCCGGTTATCTGCCGCTCGGCGCAGTGATGGTGAGCGACCGGGTTGCCAAGGGGCTGGTGGAGGAGGGGGGCGAGTTCAACCACGGCTTCACCTACTCGGGTCATCCGGTCTCTTGCGCCGTGGCGGTGGCCAATATCCAGCTTATGCAGAAAGAGAGCATAGTTAAGCGAGTGCATGATACTATCGGCCCCTATTTGCAGCGCCGCTGGGCGGAGCTGGCCGATCATCCGCTGGTGGGAGAAACCCGAGGCAAAGGATTGGTCGCCGCGCTGGAAATCGTTGAGGACAAGCAGACCAACCGGCGTTTTCCGGCTCAGGCAAATGCGGGGATGACTTGCCGGGAGTTCTGCTTTAACAATGGCTTGGTGATGAGGGCGGTAGGCGATACCATGATCATATCGCCCCCCTTGGTCATCACCGAGGAACAGGTTGATGAATTGGTCGATCTGGCCAGGCGCAGTCTGGATCTGACAGCCGCAAAGCTGAAAGGTTGAGGTGGGTCGGGCAGGTTGGCATGCGCATACAATTTGCTTAGGAGACAAGGATGATGTCTTTCAAAACAGGAGTGATCGCTGCCTCTGTGGCTCTGGTCATGGCAAGTGCCGGAGCAATGGCTGAAGAGAAGGTGCTGCACGTCTACAACTGGAGCGACTACATAGCGCCGGATACCCTGGATAACTTCCAGAAGGAGACGGGGATCAAGGTGGTCTATGACGTGTTCGACAGTAACGAGGTACTGGAAGCCAAGTTGCTGGCGGGTAGTTCTGGCTACGACATCGTGGTGCCATCCAACCCCTTCCTGGCCAAGCAGATCAAGGCGGGCGTGTTCCAGAAACTGGACAAGTCCAAGCTCTCCAACTGGCAAAACATGGATGTCGACCTGCTCAAGGCGCTCGAGCCGAGCGATCCGGGCAACCAGTACTCCATCCCCTATCTCTGGGGCACCATCGGCTATGCCTACAACGCCGAGAAGGTGAAAGCCGTGCTGGGGGCCGATGCCCCGGTCAACTCCTGGGATCTGGTGTTCAAGCCGGAGAACATGGCCAAGTTGAAAGAGTGTGGCGTCTCCTTCCTCGATTCACCGACCGAAATGCTGCCGGCTGCCCTGCAATATCTGGGCTTCAAACCGGATAGCCAGAAACCGGCCGAGCTGAAGAAGGCTGAGGAGCTGTTCCTCTCCATCCGTCCCTATACCGCCTATTTCCACTCCTCCAAGTACATCTCGGATCTGGCCAACGGCAACCTCTGCGTCGCAGTCGGTTACTCCGGTGACTTGCAGCAGTCCAAGGCGCGGGCAGCAGAGGCCAAGAATGGCGTCGCGCTCACCTACACCATTCCGAAAGAGGGGGCAGGCAGCTTCTTTGACATGATCGCCATTCCGGCGGATGCCAAGAACGTCGAGGCGGCCCACACCTTCATCAACTACCTGATGAAGCCTGAGGTGATCGCCAATATCACCAACGTGGTGCAGTTCCCGAACGGCAACAAGGCGGCGACCCCGCTGGTGGATGAGGCGATCCGCACCGATCCGGGTATCTACCCCGATGCGGCGACCCTGCAGAAGATCTACACCTTCCCGGATCTGCCGGCCAAGGTGCAGCGTCTGATGACCCGCAGCTGGACCAAGATCAAGTCCGGCAAGTAAGTAACGAATGCCCCTCCCGGTCCGCAGTTCGGCCGGGAGGGTAGTGATGCCATCCATCCGGATGGGCCGCGCGAATGGATGCGCAGGCGGTCAACCACTGAACAGGAGAACTGACACCGTGAATACAACCAGATTGCTAACCATAGCGCTGACCATGGGATTGGCGAATGTGGCCCAGGCTGCCCCTGTGCTGCACTTCTACAACTGGTCTGACTATATCGGTGAGACCACCCTCAGCGATTTCCAGCAGGCGACCGGGATCAAGACCGTCTATGACGTGTTTGACTCCAACGAGACCCTGGAAGGCAAGTTGCTGACGGGGCGGACCGGTTACGATTTGGTGGTGCCCTCCAATAATTTCCTGGCCAAGCAGATCAAGGCGGGAGCCTTCCAGAAACTGGATAAATCCCTGCTGCCCAATCTGGCCAACCTGGATCCCGTGCTGCTCAAGCAGCTCGACAAGGTGGATCCGGGTCATCAGTACGCGGTGCCCTATCTGTGGGGGACCAACGGCATCGGCTACAACGTCGACAAAATCAAGGCGGTGCTGGGGGTCGACAAGATTGACTCCTGGGCCACCATCTTCGAACCGGAAAGCATGGCGAAACTCTCTCGCTGCGGCGTCGCCTTTCTCGACTCTGCCGACGAGATGATCCCTGCCGCCCTCAACTACCTCGGACTCGATCCCAACAGTCATGCGACGGGGGATATCAAGCAGGCCGAGGCGTTGCTGCTCAAGGTGCGGCCCTATGTGGCCTACTTCCACTCCTCCAAATACATCGGCGATCTCGCCAATGGCGACATCTGCGTGGCGGCCGGTTTTTCCGGCGACATCCTGCAAGCCGCTGCCCGCGCCGATGAAGCTGGCAAGGGGGTGAAAATTGCCTACAGCATTCCGAAAGAGGGGGGCAATCTCTGGTTCGACATGATGGCGATCCCGTCCGATGCCACCAATGTCAAAGAGGCGCACGCTCTCATCAACTACGTCCTGCAGCCCGAAGTGATCGCCAAGGTCAGCGACTATGTGGGATATGCGAATCCCAACTCAAGGGCGGGCGAGTTTATGGATGAGGCGGTGCGCAACAATGAGGAGGTATATCCCCCTCAGGCCGTGCTGGAGCGACTCTATGTGCAGGAAGCACATCCCCGCTCGGTACAGCGTCTAATCACCCGGAGTTGGACCAAGATCAAGTCCGGTACCTAACCTTGGTGCCCGTTCGGGGGCGCCAAATCGCTTTTATGGATCGGCCGCAAGGCCGGTATCACGTTGGGGAGTTTGGTAATGGCGATAGCCTCCAGTGCCTACAAGAAAGCCCTCGAGGGCAGTCAGCAGCGCAAAGAAGTGCTGGTGAAAATTGATCGGGTAAGCAAGCAGTTCGACGAAACGCTGGCGGTCGATAACGTATCTCTCAATATTCACAAGGGGGAGATTTTCGCCCTGCTCGGCGGGTCCGGTTCCGGCAAATCGACCCTGCTGCGGATGCTGGCCGGTTTCGAGCGCCCGACCGAGGGGCGGCTGTTCCTCGACGGGGTCGACATCACCGACATGCCCCCCTATGAACGCCCCATCAACATGATGTTCCAGTCCTACGCCCTGTTCCCCCATATGACGGTGGCCCAGAACATCGCCTTTGGCCTCAAGCAGGATGGCCTGCCCAAGGCCGAGATCGATGCCCGGGTAGAAGAGATGCTCAAGCTGGTACAGATGACCCAGTATGCCCGTCGCAAGCCGCATCAGCTCTCCGGTGGCCAGCGCCAGCGGGTGGCGTTGGCTCGTTCGCTGGCCAAGCGTCCCAAGTTGCTGCTGCTGGATGAACCCATGGGGGCGCTCGACAAGAAGCTGCGTTCCAAGATGCAGCTGGAGCTGGTTGAGATCATCGAGCGGGTCGGGGTGACCTGCGTCATGGTGACCCACGATCAGGAAGAGGCCATGACCATGGCGGAGCGGATCGCCATCATGCACCTCGGCTGCATCGAGCAGATCGGCAGCCCGATGGATATCTACGAGACTCCGGCCAGTCGGCTGGTGTGCGAGTTCATCGGCAACGTCAACCTGTTTGACGGCCTGCTGGTGGAGGATGAGCAGGATCACGCCACCATCGCCTGCGCCGATCTGGAGCAGCCCATCTATGTGGGCCACGGCATCAGCTCCCGCGCCGAGAACAAGAAGGTGACCTATGCCCTGCGGCCGGAAAAACTGCTGATGAGTCTGCAAAAGCCGGAGGAGATCGAGCACCCGGACTTCAACTGGACCAAGGGTGAGGTCTATGACATCGCCTATCTGGGCGGTCACTCGGTTTATCACATCCAGCTGCCCTCGGGCAAAATCGTTCAGGCTTTCATCGCCAATGCCGAACGCCACGGCAAGCGGCCAACCTGGGATGACCAGGTGTTCCTCTACTGGGAAGATGACAGCGGCGTGGTGCTGCAATCATGAAGTTCTTGCAACGACTGAAGCGGGTCGGGGGGCGCCGACTGGTGATTGGCATCCCCTTCTTCTGGCTGTTCCTCTTCTTCCTGCTGCCCTTCGTCATCGTGGTGAAGATCAGTTTTGCGGAAGCGGATGTGGCGATCCCGCCCTACACCGACGTGGTGAGCTGGGCCGACAATCAGCTCACCATCCTGCTCAACATGGGCAACTACCTGCTGTTGCAGGAGGATGAGCTCTATATCGCGGCCTATCTGGGCTCCCTCAAGATGGCCTTCGTCAGCACTTTGCTCTGCCTGCTGATTGGCTATCCGATGGCCTACTCCATCGCTCGGGCCAACAAGGAGACCCAGACCGTTCTGCTGCTGCTGATCATGATGCCGACCTGGACCGCCATTCTGATCCGGGTCTACGCATGGATGGGGATCCTCAGTAACAATGGTCTGCTCAACAGCGTTTTGCTGGGGATCGGGGTGATCGACGAGCCGCTGCAGATCCTCAACACCAACCTGGCGGTCTATATCGGCATCGTTTACTCCTACCTGCCCTTCATGGTGCTGCCGCTCTACGCCAATCTGGTCAAACACGATCAGAGCCTGCTGGAGGCTGCTTCCGATCTGGGGGCCCGCAACCTGACTCGTTTCTGGCAGATCACGGTGCCGCTCTCCAAAAACGGCATTATCGCCGGCTGCATGCTGGTGTTCATTCCGGTGGTGGGGGAGTTCGTTATTCCGGAAATGCTGGGCGGCCCGGAGACCCTGATGATCGGCAAGGTGCTGTGGCAGGAGTTCTTCAACAACCGCGACTGGCCGGTAGCCTCTGCACTGGCGGTGGTGATGCTGGCGGTGCTGATCATTCCGATCATCCTCTTCAACCGTAACCAGGCCAAAGAGCTGGAGGGCAAGGCATGATGAGACGTTTCGGTTTTGCCAAGCTGATGCTCTGGCTGGGGCTGCTGTTTATCTACCTGCCCATGATCATCATGGTGATCTACTCCTTCAACGCCTCCAAGCTGGTGACGGTGTGGGGTGGCTGGTCGCTCAAGTGGTACTTCGGCCTGCTCGACAACAAGCAGCTGATTGGATCCGTGTTCCGCTCGCTGGAGATCGCCTTCTACACCGCGATCGCTGCAGTGGCGCTGGGGACGGTGGCGGCCTTCGTGCTGACCCGAATTCCCCACTTCCGTGGTCGCACCCTGTTCGGCGGCATGGTGACGGCGCCGCTGGTGATGCCCGAGGTGATCACCGGTCTGTCGCTGCTGCTGCTGTTCGTGGCGATGGCCCAGCTGGTGGGCTGGCCCGCCGAGCGGGGCATGCTGACCATCTGGATCGCGCATACCACCTTCTGTACCGCCTATGTGGCGATTGTGGTGTCGGCGCGCTTGCGGGAGCTGGATCTCTCCATCGAGGAGGCGGCAATGGATCTCGGCGCCAAGCCGTGGAAGGTGTTCTTCCTGATCACCATCCCGATGATCGCCCCCTCGCTGGCGGCAGGCGGCATGATGTCGTTCGCTCTGTCGCTCGATGATCTGGTGCTGGCGAGCTTCGTCTCCGGCCCGGGCTCCACCACCCTGCCGATGGAGGTCTTCTCGGCGGTGCGACTCGGCGTGAAACCCGAGATCAACGCGGTGGCCAGCCTGATCCTGCTGTCGGTATCGCTTTTTACCTTCGGCAGCTGGTATCTGATGGCCCGGGCGGAGAAGCGCCGTCGCGCCGAGATCGCCATGACCACCCAGATGCAGGCCGTCGTCTGAGGCCATGATAAGATCCGCCTACTCTCGTCAACCTGGAGGATGAGTATGCGGATCTCCCTTTTTAGCGGTCGTGGCACCGAGCTGGTGCCCGGCCTCACCAGCGCCATTCACAAGCAACCGATCTCTGCACCAGTTCGCTGTACCTTTGCCGGTCTGGAAGGGGATGAACAGTGTGACCAGCGCCACCACGGTGGCCCGGATCGGGCGCTCCACTACTATCCGGCCGATCACTATCTCTGGTGGCAGACCTGGCAAACCGCACTGGGCTTGCCTGCGCCACGTACACCCTGGCAACCTGCCGCCTTTGGCGAGAACCTCTCCGGTATCGGGCTGACCGAGGTGCAAGCCTGCATTGGCGATGTCTATCGGCTCGGCGAGGCGCTGATCCAGATCAGCCAGCCAAGATCCCCCTGTTTCAAGCTCAACCAGCGCTTTGGCTATGGCCAGATGTCGCAGGTGATGCAACTGAATGGCCGTTGTGGCTGGCTGCTGCGGGTGCTGGAGGAGGGGATGGTGTCGCCGGAGTCGGCCATGGAGCTGGTAGACAGACCCTATCCCGAACTGGCGGTGAAGCGCACGGCGGACATTCTGTTCAATCAGGTGCGCAACGAGACTGACCTGCTGATGTTGCTAGAGAATCCTGCTCTCTCCCCCAACTGGCGCCAGCATGCAGCCGACTGGCTGGAGCATGGCACTGTGGCTGACTGGCAGCGCCGTCTGCTGGGACCGACATCCCTGCGCCTGGCCTGACAGCCGGTTACCGGAATGTCACCAGCTGGCTGCAGTCCGGTAAACGGGTGAAAAGAGTGCTGAATAGTTGAGCGAACGGCACTTTTTTTCCCTTTAAATGCAAAAAAGGCTTGTGTCAGGTCGGGGCTTTCGGTAAATTCCCGTCCCGCAGACATCGGTGTGTAGCGCAGCTTGGTAGCGCACTTCGTTCGGGACGAAGGGGTCGGAGGTTCGAATCCTCTCACACCGACCAAATTTGAAAAGGCCGCTCAATTGAGCGGCCTTTTTGCATTTTCTTTCCAGTTACTCGGTTTTTCATTAGCTGCTGACCTGTTACCTGGCCAAGTGATCTGACTTGATGTATGCAGGGTCGAAGCAAGCCCACAGACATTAAAAGGGCCACCGCTCGGTGGCCCATCGGTGGAGTCTGATCCTGACTCCGGCACTCTAGATTGTGGCAATCTCGCTATGGGTCTTGTCTATGGTGCCCTCCTTGCGCGCCAGGCGCTTACTCAGATATGCCAGTGCTGATGCCGCAAAGCCTTGAAACTGTGTTGAGGCAGCAAGGCCGCGTGCTTGGGGTACTCACTAATGAAATGTTCTATTCCCTCCATCAGTTGTGCACGTAATGAAATAACGGGCTCATGCCAGGCTTGCAGGCATAGATGGCCGGGGATCAACTGCTCCTGATAATCTTCCAGCAGCTGTTCTGGCCAGGGTTCAATACCGGAATTGCGTTGCAGCAAATAGTGGGCGGCGGGTTCACGGGCATAAATGAACTGAATTTGGGCCAGATCGCGTTGGCATAGCGTTTGACTGTTGATATGACAGGTCAAATATTTTCCCGTTTTCAGATCCAGAAAGTGACCGCGTTGCCGACAGGGAACGATGCGATACCAAGGCAGGGGTGAGGAGAGAGAATACCCCTCAAGCTCCTGTTCCAACCAGTGGCGACACTCGGGTGTCTGCACCTCGTCGAGCATGGACTCGAGCTGTGTCAACAAGGCTCTGGATGGTTTGATGGCCAGTTTCGCACTCATCGCCTGCAATCCTCCCTCTGCACACAATCCCGACTATCAGTATGGACCTTGTTCGGCCCGAGGGGGTAAGGAATCTAATGATTAAAAGTGGATTAGCCGCGTGGTTTTTATGCACTAACTTGGTTCAACCTACCAGATAGGTACCAGTGCCGAAGGCGATGTGGGTGCCCTCTTCGTTGTGCAGCTCCATCCGGGCGACGGCCACCTTGCTGCCAGCCCGGATGATGTGGGCGGTGGCGATAAACTCGTTGCCGCGCCCCGGCCGCAGGTAATCCACCCGCAGATCTATGGTACCGAGGCGGGCGAAGCGCTCCTTGAGATAACTGGGGGAGAACTCCTCCAGCTCGTCGATGCAGGAAGCGGCGACGAGCATGCCACCCGCCACATCCAGCAGCGTGGCGGTGACGCCGCCATGCAGGATGTTGTGGAAGGGGTTGCCGATCAGCTTGTCGTCCATCTTGATGCGCAGTTCCACCTTGTCGAAGTCGTAGTGGGTCACCTGCATGCCGATCAGCTTGTTGAACGGCATCTTCTCGGCAAACAGGTTGGCAATGCCACTGAGTGCCATCTTCTTGAGCATCTGTTTCATTCTCTGATCCCAATCCTTGTCATCAAAGCCGAGTAAAAACTCCAACCAGTCTGCAACAGTTCCTTAACAGTCGCAATGGCAGGTTTATTGTGGGCGGCGGCTGCTTTAGAATGGCGACCCCAAAGGAGAGCCCATGACCGCGATTGCCGAAACCCTGCCAGATCCTCAGCCTGAGAGTCCGCTTGCCCTGCTGCAGGCGGTCTTCGGCTATCAGCAGTTTCGGCCGGGTCAGCTCGAAATCATCGAGCAGATCGTCGCGGGGCGCGATGCGCTGGTGCTCAAGCCCACTGGCGGCGGCAAGTCGCTCTGCTACCAGATCCCGGCACTGCTGCGGCCCGGGCTCGGGGTGGTGGTCTCTCCCCTGATTTCGCTGATGAAGGATCAGGTCGACAGCCTGCGCGCCAACGGCGTAGCGGCGGTCTACATCAACTCGGCCCTCAGTCGGGAGGAGATGATCCAGAACTTCGCCGCCATGCGCCGCGGCGAGATCAAGCTGGTCTATGTCTCCCCCGAGCGACTGTTGCAGCACGAGTTTATGGATCGGCTGGCCGAGCTGCCGCTCGGGCTGTTTGCCATCGACGAGGCGCACTGCGTCTCCCAGTGGGGCCACGATTTCCGGCCTGAGTATGCGGCGCTGGGGCGCCTCAAGCAGTGGTTCCCGCAGGTGCCGGTGGTAGCGCTTACCGCCACCGCCGACGAGGCGACCCGCAGCGACATGCTGCACCGCCTAGAGCTGAACGATCCCTTCATCCACACCGCCAGCTTCGATCGTCCCAATATCCGCTACAGCCTGGTGGAGAAGTTCAAGGCGGCTGAGCAGCTGCTGCGCTACGTGCAGAGCCAGAAGGGCAACTGCGGCATCGTCTACTGCTCCAGCCGCAACCGGGTGGAGGAGGTGGCCGAGCGGCTATCCCGCCACGGCTGCAAGGCCGCGCCCTATCATGCGGGGCTGCCGCTCGAACAGCGCCAGCAGACCCAGGATGCCTTCCTCAAGGATGACATCGAGATAGTGGTGGCGACGGTGGCGTTCGGTATGGGCATCGACAAGCCCAATGTGCGCTTCGTAGTGCACTACGACATTCCGAAGAACATCGAATCCTACTATCAGGAGACCGGTCGCGCCGGGCGCGATGGTACCCCCGCAGAGGCGCTGCTGCTCTACGATCCTGCCGACATCGGTCGGGTGCGCCGCCTGCTCGACAACATCGAGAATCCCCAGCAGTTGCAGGTGGAGCAGTACAAGCTCAACGTGATGGCGGCCTTTGCCGAGGCGCAGACCTGCCGCCGTCAGGTGCTGCTCAACTACTTCGGCGAGTACAACGACAAGCCGTGCGGCAACTGCGATATCTGCCTCGATCCGCCCCAAAGTTATGACGGCACCGAAGATGCCCAGAAGGCGCTCTCCTGCGTCTGGCGGGTGGGGCAGAATTTCGGGGTGGGTTATGTAGTGGAAGTGCTGCGCGGGTCGCTGAACCAGCGCATCAAGGATCACGGCCACGACAAGCTCTCGACCTACGGCATCGGCAAGGATCAGAGCCACGAATACTGGATGAGCGTGATCCGCCAGCTGATCCACAAGGGACTGCTGACCCAGAACATCACCCGCAATCTGGTGCTGCAGCTGACCGAAGCGGCCCGCCCCGTGCTGCGTGGCGAGGTGAAGCTGGAGTTGGCGGTGCCCCGCTTGCAGCCTATCTCCAGCCGCAAGGAGAAGCGCAATGGCCTGCTCGACAACGCCAACTACGACAAACGGTTGTTCAAGGAGCTGCGTGGCCTGCGCAAGCAGATTGCCGAGGACGAAGAGGTGCCGCCCTACGTGGTGTTCAACGATGCGACCCTGGTGGAGATGGCTCAGCTGATGCCGATGACCGAAGACGAGATGCTGGCTATCAACGGTGTCGGGCACCGCAAGCTGGAGCGCTTTGGCGAAGCTTTTATGGATCTGATCATCGACTACTGCCGGCGGTAGGGTCGATTAGGCAGCCTAATCGACCACGGTAAGCGCGGCTCGGAAGAACCAAGGGTTAGACGCGAGGTTATTTCAGGCTGGCGTAGAAGGCGGCCAGATTGTCGATATCCGCATCGGTCAGCGGCGCCATGAAGGGGTCCATCAAGGGCTCTTTGCGAGTGCCATCCTTGAACGCTTTCAACTGTTTCACCAGATAGGCGGCATTCTGACCCGCCAGATGGGGATAGTTGGGGATCATCGCCTTGCCTTCCACGCCGTGACAGGCGGCACAGACCGCCGCTTTGGCTTTGCCGGCTTCAATATCGGCAGCCTTGGCCTGATGACCCCACGCCAGTGCCAGCAAGGGCAGGGCATATACCCATTTTTGCATCTTCTTCTCCTTGAATTGAAAAATGATGGTTGCCAGTGAGCACAAGCATGGCTGACGGCAGTATAAAGAGTGACACGAGCATACGCAGGGACGAATGGCACAACCATGAAGTTGATCAACACTTTTGCGACCGAGTTGCCCTGGGCCTGTGAACCCGTGGTCCCCCAGCCGCTGCAGCAGCCCCGGTTGCTTCATCTCAACCGGGCTTTGCTGGATGAGTTGGGGCTGGGAGGCGTCAGCAAGGCTGACTGGATCGCCTGTTGTGGCGAGGGAAAAGTGCTGCCAGGCATGCAGCCGGTAGCGCAGGTCTATGCGGGCCATCAGTTCGGGGGTTATAGCCCCCGGCTTGGAGATGGTCGCGCGCTGCTGCTGGGTGAGCAGCTGGCGCCGGATGGGCAGCGCTGGGATCTGCACCTGAAGGGGGCAGGAAAGACGCCGTTTTCCCGTTTTGGTGACGGCCGCGCCGTGCTGCGCTCCAGCATCCGCGAATATCTCGCCTCCGAAGCGCTCCATGCTCTCGGCATCCCGACCACCCGGGCGCTGGTATTGGTGGGGAGTCAGGAGCCCGTTTATCGCGAGCAGGTTGAGACAGGGGCGACTGTGCTGCGCACCGCCCCCAGCCATCTGCGCTTCGGTCATATCGAGTATTTCGCCTGGAGCGGGCAGGGGGAGAAGATCCCGCCGCTCATCGACTATCTGCTGCGCCACCACTTCCCAGAACTGGAGAGTGGTGCCGAACTGTTTGCCGAGGTAGTGCGCCGCACCGCGCGGTTGATTGCCAAATGGCAGGCGGCGGGCTTCTGTCACGGGGTGATGAACACCGACAACATGTCGCTGCTCGGCCTGACGCTGGATTACGGCCCCTACGGCTTTATCGATGCCTATGTGCCCGATTTTGTCTGCAACCACTCGGACCCTGCGGGCCGCTACGCGCTGGATCAGCAGCCCGCGGTCGGTTACTGGAATCTGCAAAAGCTGGCGCAGGCGCTGGCTGGCCATATAGACGGTGATGCGCTGGCTGCTGCGTTGGCCCAGTACGAGCAGCAGCTGATGCTGCACTACTCCGAGCTGATGCGGGCCAAGCTCGGACTGGCAGTGTGGGAGGAGGATGACCCGGCGCTGTTCCGCGAGTTGTTCCGATTGCTGGCGGCCCACAAGGTGGATTACCACCTGTTCCTGCGCCGTCTCGGTGAGGTGACGCAAGAGGGGGCGTGGCCTGCGTCTCTGCTGGCCCTGTTGTCTGGACCAGGTGTTTGGCAGGCGTGGCTGGAGCGCTATCGGGCGCGGCTAATGCGCGAAGGCAGCGAGGATGCCGTGCGCAAGGTGCAGATGGATGCCATCAATCCCAAGTATGTGCTGCGCAATGCGCTGGCCCAGCAGGTGATCGACGCCGCCGACGCAGGGGATATGCGGCCGTTCGAGCGGCTGTTCGCCGCCTTGCAGCACCCCTATGATGAACAACCCGAATATGAGGATCTCGCCACCCCGACTCCGGCATGGTATTGCGGTGGTGAGCTCTCCTGCAGTAGCTGAGAGACAGGGAATGAGTTGGCAAATCAAACAGGCAGATAGCGAAGCTGGCGTGGTGACGCTGGATTGTCCGGCACTCGACTGGGACACGTTCCCGCTGTTGGCGCAGGCCTTACTGCGAGAGTGGGAGCTACGGCCGCTCGAGCAGGATGCGGGGGCCGACCGCCATAGCTGGTTGCTGGAGTTTGAAGAAAGTCAGTTTCGGCTGGAATATGAACACTACAGCGGCTGCTGGCTGGAGGCGGTGCGCCCGGCGGATCGGGAGGCGCTGCTCTGGCTCGCCAGACAGCACAAGGCGTGACTATCGCCCACAAGGCCAGCTCTGCCGCTGGCCAACCTGGATGAGCCTAATCGCATAAAGATTGAACTATCGGTTTGGGGGCGTATAATCTCGCCCCTCGATTATCGTCAATGGTGGCGATATGGGTTCCCTAACCCCATTAACCAAAAAGGTCACAAGATGAATCTGACCCCTGCGCAGTACCAAACGGCGCTCGTTCGCCTGTCGTTGTTCCACATCCTGATCATTGCCAGCAGCAACTATCTGGTGCAGCTGCCGATCACCGTGTTTGGCTTCCATACTACCTGGGGTGCGTTCAGCTTCCCGTTTATCTTCCTCGCCACTGACCTGACGGTGCGGATATTCGGTGCCGGTCTGGCACGCAAGATTATCCAGACCGTGATGCTACCAGCGCTGGCGGTCTCCTATGCGCTCTCCGTGCTCTTCTTCGAAGGGAGCTTTCAGGGCGTTGGTCATCTGGCTGAATTCAACCTGTTCGTGGCACGTATCGCGCTGGCCAGTTTTATGGCCTATCTGGTAGGGCAGTTCATGGATGTGGTGGTGTTCAACCGACTGCGTCTGCTAAAGCAGTGGTGGATTGCACCTGCGGCCTCCACCCTGTTCGGTAATCTGGTTGATACCATCGCTTTCTTCAGTGTGGCCTTCTGGCGCACCACAGATCCTTTCATGGCAGAGCACTGGGTCGAGATCGCAACCGTCGATTACGTATTCAAGTTGCTGATAAGCCTTGGTTTGTTCGTGCCGCTCTACGGTGTCTTGCTGCGCTACCTCAGCCGCAAGCTGGTGGGCGAGGCCGGATTATCCAGCCTGCAAACGGCCACCCGGCAAGCCTGACCAGATTGACCACCCTTCGCGGTGGTCAATTTTTTGCACTTTCTGCAAATAGCGCTTGCCTAGTTAAATGAGAATGATTATTGTTAACTTGTTTTCCGGGAAAGACTTCATTCGTTCCAACGTGATGGACTTCTTGTGAAGGCACGACATTGCTCACATTGCTTCCAGTTAAGGGCCAGTTTATCTGGCCCTCTTTTTTTGTCATTTTTCAGCAAGTTGCAGGCATAAAAAACGGGAGCCAAGGCTCCCGTCGTCACGCTGTCTGTGGTTTACTCGATATCGAGTGCCTCGGGGGAGAGGATCACCCCTGTGGTATCGGCGTAGAGGTGGTCGTCAGGCAGGAAGGTCACGCCACCGAAGTTGACCGGCAGATCGGTCTCCCCTACATCCTTGCTGTCGGCACCGACCGGAATGGCTGCCAGTGCCTGAATGCCGATATCCAGATCTTCCAGAATATCGACTTCGCGGACGCAGCCGTAGCAGACAATCCCTTCCCAATCGTTCTCTGCTGCTGTTGTGGCGATGTCGCTGTCGATCAGAGCTCGGCGCATGGAGCCACCGCCATCGATCAGCAAGACGCGTCCCAGTCCGTTCTCTTTGACGAGTTCACGGATAAGACCATTCGATTCGAAGCATTTGACAGTGGTGATGACGCCGCCGAAAGAGGCGCGGCCGCCGAAGGAGCAGAGCATGGGTTCAAGCACATCCACCATGTCCTGATAGATGTCGCACAGTTCAGAAGTATTGTATTCCATAGTGTCAAATCCACGGCTGGAAACAGGTGCAACCAGTATAAGGAGTGGGTGTGGCATTTCAATGAATATTCCTTGCACAGATCACCTGTCGCCGCTTTTCTGCATAAGCTCAATGCAGTTCACTGCCAGTTTGCGAGAGGTCCATCGTGCTTATCCGTCATAAGTTGATCCTGAATACCGTGCTGGTTGCCGTTGCCATGCTGGTACTGAGCGGCCTGTTTATCTACTCCAGCCAGGTGCACCGTCACCTGACCGAAGCCCAGCGCAATATCGACCAGCTGGAGATCGCCATGCTCAACCTGCGGCGGGCCGAGAAGGATTTTCTGATCCGCAAGGATATGACCTTCGTCGAGCGCTTCAATCAGGGGCTGTCTGACTTTCACCAGCACAATCGGGAGCTGGTGACCGATGACAATCTGGCGGCTGTCGAGGGGGAGCTGACCAGACTGGATCAGCAGATCAGCGGCTATGGCAAAGCCTTCAACGATCTGGTGGCCCAGCAGCAGAAGATTGGTCTGGGACCGGAGGAGGGGCTCTATGGCAAGCTGCGGGCGGCGGTGCATGAGGTGGAGAATGGGCTCAAGCAGCTGGATCAGCAGGGGTTGCTCATCACCATGTTGCAGCTGAGACGGGCGGAGAAAGACTTCATGCTGCGCTCCGATATCCAGTATCTGGAGCGTTTCGAGACCTTGCACAAGAGTTTTCAGGATAGTCTTGCCACTTTGCCGGAGGCGGATCGCGGCAAGTTGGAGCAGGCCAGCAAGCAGTACCGGCAGGACTTTGTGGCGCTGGTGCAGGGGATGCAGGTACTGGGGCTGAAAGAGGATGAGGGGCTGCGCAACCAGATGCGGGATCTGGTGCATCAGACCGAACAGGGATTTGCTGCTGTAGATCAGCACATTGTCGCTGAACTGGAGCGGCAGAGCGCTCGCCTCAACAGCCTGATGCTGGTCTGTGGCGGGGTGATTGTGGTGCTGATCGGCATCATGAGCGTGTTGCTGGGGCGCAGCATCGACCGTCCCATTACTCAGGTGAATGATACCGTCAACCGCATTCGTAAGGATAATGACCTGCGCCTGAAGATAGATCTGCGCGGGGCAGATGAAATGGCCCAGCTGGCAGGCAATCTCGACGTGATGCTGGGCGGGTTTCGCGATCTGATCGGCGATGTGAAGCAGAGCGTGCACACCCTGACTGAAGCGGCGGATCACCTCTCGGCCAACGTCAAACGCACCAGTGAAGGGGCGGCGCGCCAGCTGCAGGAGACCGACATGGTGGCGACCGCGTCCACCGAGATGGGCTCCACCATCGAAGAGATCGCCCGCAACACCGAGCAGGCGGCCAACAATGCGCAGGCGACCAACAACAAGGCGATGGAGGGGCGGACTGCGGTCGAGAACACTGTCGAGCAGATCCGCTCGCTGGCGGGCAATCTGGAGAGCTCATCTCGCGAGGTGAGCCAGCTGCAAAAAGAGAGTGAGACCATCGGCTCCGTGCTTGACGTGATCCGTGGCATTGCCGAGCAGACCAACCTGCTGGCCCTCAACGCGGCTATAGAAGCAGCCAGGGCAGGGGATCAGGGGCGCGGCTTTGCGGTGGTGGCCGATGAGGTGCGTAATCTGGCCATCCGTACCCAGAAATCGACCCAGGAGATTGCCGGCATCATCAGCTCGCTGCAGAAACAGACCGGCAGCATCGTCGAGGTGATGGCAACCTGCCGCGAGCAGGGCAACCGCAGCTCGGATCAGGCCAGCACTGCAGGGGAGTTGCTGGGGCAGATCACTCAGGATGTTACCCACATCATGGACATGAGCACCCAGATTGCCGCCGCCATCGAACAGCAGAGTCTGGTGGCCAACGAGGTGAACCGCAACGTCAACAACATCCGCGACATCGCCCAGGAGTCGAGCATCATGGCGGAGGAAAATGCGAGATCCAGCGAGGGCCTCAACGAGCAGGCCCAGCTGCTCAACAAGGCGGTGGCAAAATATCGGGTTTAGTGAGCGGACTGGCATCCTTGTGAGGTTTTTGCACCAGAGTGGCAATGATTTGATCGTAATGGCTGTTATTGGGGAAATTCGCTCATATAATCGCCGCCACTATGATGATTCGGAAGGATTCGATGGCAAAGTTGCTGGTGGCCGTATTCGGGCTGCTCTGTTCCTGTCTGGTGTTGGCAGGGCCGGCGCCCCAGGCTACCCCACTCAAGCCCGGTATGGAGCCGCTACTCAGCTGGTTCAACGGGGCCTTTACGAGCCGGGAGCAGGCCAGTTACGACAGCCGCTTTACCAGTGCCGAGCTGCGCCTGATGGAGATCTGGCCCGGCTATCAGGGCTATCGCTGGGTCTATGCCGAGCAGTATCTGAGCATGCGCTCCGTCCGTCCTTTCCGCCAGCGCATCTATCGCTTCTCACCTGCCCCTGACGGGCGGATCCTGATGGCAGAGCTGACTATGCCCCGTGCCACCGATTTTGCCGGTGCCTGGCATGATCCCGCCCTGCTCGACAGTCTGACCCCGCAGCAGCTCTCCTTGCGCCACGGTTGCGAGATCTGGCTGACCCGTACCCCCTCCGGCGAATATGCCGGTCATACCCGGGTGGGCCATTGCTCCACCGATTTTGGTGGTGCCACGACGCTGGTGCAGCATATCTGGATTGGCCCCGATAGCGTCAGATTGCTGGATCGCGCCTATGACAACGCAGGGAGTCCGCGCTGGGGTAGCCCGGGTGAGGGGTATGTCTATTTGCGTCGTTCCAAATGATTTGGCCAGTAGGGGAGAGAGCGTCTGGCTGCGGGAACATGAAGGATGAAAAACAGGGATCGTAAAAAAGGCGCCCGATGGGCGCCTTTTTCAGAATTCTTCAGAAGTAAAATTACTTCTTGGTGGTCATCGCACCGAAACGCTTGTTGAACTTGTCTACGCGGCCGCCGCTAGAAACTTCTTTCTGCTTGCCGGTGTAGAACGGGTGGCACTCGGAGCACACGTCCAGGTTCAGATCTTTACCGATGGTAGAGAAAGTGTTGATGACGTTACCGCAAGAGCACTTGGCGGTGATGGCTACGTAGTCAGGATGGATACCAGCTTTCATGGACAACCTCAATTAATAGGCCGTGTCGCCATCCGATCTCTTGTCGGACACCACACGATTGTTGAACACAGTTTCAAAGGCTGCGAATAATATAGGAAATGCCTGAGATCAGGCAAGTGGCTTCGCAGAAAAAATAGGCAACCCCTGGTGAATTCTTCCCAAACGCTGGATCTGGTTCGTGTCGCTGTCCCGGTACCGTTACGCCGTCACTTCGACTATCTCTCTCCCCTGCCGTTACCTGCCCCCGGTTGCCGGGTCGAGATCCCTTTCGGTCCCCAGACCATGGTCGGGCTGGTGGTGGATCATCCGGCTGACAGCCAGGTGCCCCGCAACAAGCTCAAGCCCATCAAACGGGTATTGGATACGGCTCCGGTGCTGGGGCCGGATATTCTGGCGCTGATGAACTGGAGCGCCAGCTACTACCAGCATCCGCTGGGGGAAGTGCTGCCCCACGCCCTGCCGGTGCTGGTGCGCAAGGGGGAGCCTGCCGCTTATCGTGAACTGGAGTTCTGGTTTGCTACCGAGGCTGGCATGGCCATCGACCTTAACGAGCTCAAGCGGGCGGCCAAGCAGCAGCAAGCGCTCGCCTTGCTGCGCAAGGGGCCGCAGACCCCCTCCGCCCTCAAACAGGAGGAGATCCAGAGCGCCACACTCACCGCGCTGGAGAAGAAGGGGCTACTGGAGAAGCGCTCGCTGGAGCCGAGTCACGACGGCGATTGGGCTACCCGTTTCGAGCCGGGGGAGGGGCTGCGCCTCAATGGCGAACAGGCGTTGGCTGTCTCTGCCGTTACCAGCCAGAGCGACAAGTTCGGCGCCTTCCTGCTGGACGGCATCACCGGCTCCGGCAAGACCGAGGTCTACCTGAGCATCCTCGAGCCGTTGCTCAAGGCGGGCAAGCAGGCACTGGTGATGGTGCCGGAGATCGGCCTCACCCCGCAGACCATCAACCGCTTCCGGCGCCGCTTCAACGTGCCGGTGGTGGCGATGAACTCCGCCATGAACGATCGGGAACGGCTCGACGCCTGGCTCGCCTGCCGCGACGGCGCCGCCGCCATCCTGATCGGCACCCGCTCGGCGGTGTTCACCCCGTTTCACAACCTCGGCATCATCATCATCGACGAAGAGCACGACGGCTCCTTCAAGCAGCAGGACGGTTTTCGCTACCATGCGCGGGATCTGGCGGTGATGCGGGCCCATCGTGCCGGTATTCCGATCCTGCTTGGCTCGGCTACCCCATCGCTGGAGACATTGCACAACGCCCGCACCGGCAAATATCACCATCTCACCCTGACTCGCCGTGCCGGTAACGCCCAGACCGCCCGTCAGGTGATCCTGGATATCAAGAGCGTGCGGCTGCAGGCCGGGCTATCCCCCCAATTGGAGCAGCTGATGGCGGAGCATCTGGCGGCGGGCAATCAGGTGATGCTGTTTCTCAACCGCCGTGGCTATGCCCCGGCTCTGATCTGTCACCAATGTGGCTGGAGCGCCGCCTGCGAGCGTTGCGATGCCTGGTACACCTGGCATCAGGCCGGGCGGCGGCTGCACTGCCACCACTGCGACAGCGTGCGTCCCTTGCCCCACCACTGCCCCGAGTGTGGCAGCAACGAGCTGATTGGATCGGGAGTGGGCACCGAGCAGTTGGAACAGCTGCTTACCACTGTGTTCCCGCAATATCCGGTAGTGCGCATCGATCGGGACAACACCCGCCGCAAGGGGGAGCTGGAGACCCATCTCGGCGACATCAAGGCGGGCAAGTACAAGATCCTGATCGGCACCCAGATGCTGGCCAAGGGCCACCACTTCCCGGATGTGACGCTAGTGGGTCTGCTGGATGTGGATGGTGCCCTGTTCAGCGCCGATTTTCGCGCCGCCGAGAAGCTGGCCCAGCTCTACACCCAGGTGGCGGGTCGCGCCGGTCGCGCCAGCAAACCCGGGTTGGTAGTGCTGCAGAGCCATCATCCCGAGCACGCCCTGCTGCAGGATCTGACCCAGAATGGTTACGGCCACTTCGCCGATACGGCGCTGAAAGAGCGCCGTCTGCTGGGGCTGCCGCCCTTCAGCTATCAGGGGCTGTTCCGCGCCGAGGCCAACGGCCGCGACGAGGTGCTGCTGTTCCTCTCCCGTCTCGCCGATACCCTGCGCAGCGCCCGCTATCCCCACGTTCAGGTGCTGGGGCCCATTAGCGGCTTTATGGAGCGCAAGGCGGGCAAGTTTCGCATGCAGTTGCTGGTGCAGGGGCAGAACCGGGCACCGCTGGCCCAACTGCTGGATTGGGCGGTGAAGGAGCTGGAAGGCTGGCCCGAGACCAAAAGGGTGCGCTGGAGTCTGGATATCGACCCCACCGAGCTGAATTGATAGTGCCGGAGCCGGTCGCTGGCAGAGCTCGTCAGCGACCGGGCTGCTGATTCCGTTTAAAGGCTCAGACCCGCAGATCGATCTGCTGCACCCAGCCTCCTTTACCCTGTTCGGTGAGATAGAGGCCGGATTGGCGCAGCACCCCCTGATTGCCGTTCTCCCCCAGATGGTTAAAGGGGGTGTCGAGGGGGCGCAGCAGGATGGCGCCGATCCCCAGTTCGACCAGAGCTATAGGTGCGTGCTCCGGATGCCAGAACTGCAGCGCTGAAAACTGGCTATCCCCCTCATCCAGCACCCCGTTGCCATCCTCATCCAGGGTGGCCAACTCGCCGAAGCCATTGCCGGAGCGGGCCCCGAACAGCTCGCCGCCATCGTCTATGGCGCCGTTGCCGTTGCGATCCAGCGCCACAAAGCCGCTCCCTTCCCGCAGACCCGGCAGGCTATCCTCTTTGCCATCCTGATCAATATCGAAAGTGACCCGTGCCTCGGTCAGATCGGCAATCTTGCCATCCAGACTGAGCACTAGCGGATCTTTGAGGGCATTGAGGGTGGTGCGCCGCTGGCTCACCTCCAGCTGGCGCCAGTCGAGCACAAAGCCGAGATCGAGCTGAATAGTCTGACCATCCCGAGTCGCTATGCTGGCCGATGCCACCACGTTGAGCTGCTCCTGTTGCAACAGGCTGTCAGTCACCTCCACCAGTTGATCCGGCTCGGCGGCTTGAGCCGCGGCGTCTCCTTGGGTCACCCCTTCGCCCCCCTCTTCGGTGGGCTTGATCGGCTTGGGCAGCTCGATTTCGTGGCCCAGCATCGCCTCGATCATCAGCTTGATCAGCCGCTGGCGGTTATCCAGTCCATCGTCGGGAATACCATCCTGCTCTTTGCCGACGTCCGCTGCGGGCGGGGCGGGAGGTGTTGTCGCTTGCTTGCTGGCGGCGGATTGCCTCGAGGTTTGCAGCATCAGGGCGCTGGTGAGGGTCAGGGTGCTACTGCGTTCGCCGGCCACTGCCGCGTTGTTGCCTTCCGGTGGATTGACGGCGGGTGGCACTGGCCCGAGGTTGCGCACCTTGCGGCTCTGGGCCTGCTGTTGCCGGTATTGCACCTCCCCCTGGAGGTCGTAGTGATCGATGCGCATACGTTCGCCCTCGGCGTTATACATCTGGTCAGTTATCGACCGGTTAGTGAGCAGGGCTTAACACCAAATCAGACTAATCAGGGAGGTGGTTAGTACTAGGTTGCAAGGTGGTGGCGTGGCAGGATGATGGGCATGCGGGTGCTAGCCCGTTTGCCCAAGCGCAGGGCGCAACATGTGAAGAGGAAGAGAGGATGAGAAATTGTCTGGTGATGGGAGCGGCAGGCTATATCGGTTCCTATCTGGTGCCCCACCTGCAAACGCTGGGCTACAGGGTGATTGCCGGGGCGCGCCGTCCCTGCCGCTTGCCTGAGGGAGTCGAGTTTCGCCTCGCCGACAGCCTCAAACCCATCACACTGCTGCCTGCGCTGGCGGGCATCGATACCGTCTTCTATCTGGTGCATGCCATGGGGGCGGGGGCCGATTTTCACCGGCTGGAGCAGCAGGGGGTGAAGAACTTTGCTGCCGCTGCCCGTGCCGCCGGGGTGCGCCGCATCATCTATCTCGGGGCAATCCAGCCCGAGCAGTGCAACAGCCGCCATCTCAACTCCCGCCGCCACTGTGGCGAGCTGTTTCGCGAATCCGGTGTGCCGACGGTGGAGCTGCGCGCCGGCATCATCATCGGGCCCGGTTCGGCGGCGTTCGAGGTGATGCGGGATCTGGTATTCAACCTGCCGCTGATGGTGACGCCCAAATGGGTGCGCTCGCGCACGCCGCCGATTGCGCTGTCCAACCTGTTGCACTATCTGGGCGGGCTGGTAGAGGCAGACGAGGTGGATGGCCGCATCTTCAATGCGGTCGGCCCCGAGCTGCTCAGCTATCAGCAGCAGTTGCAGAAGTTCGCCTCCCATATCGGCAAGCGCTGCCCCATCATTCCCATCCCGTTTCTGAGCCCGCGCCTCTCTGCCTGGTGGCTGCAGTTCGTCACTTCTGTGCCGCAGCCGGTGGCCAAGGCGCTGGTGGGCGGTCTCAAGCACGACATCCCGGCCGATGATGGCCCGCTGCGAGCCCTGCTGCCACAGACCCTGCTCAGCTTCGATGAGGCGCTGGCGGAGAGTCTGGCGCTGGAGCAGAAGCTGGGGGCCGAACAGCAGGGGCAGGAGACGCCCCTCGGCCTGCGCTGGCGCCATCCCGAATATGGCTTCTACGACCGTACCGCCAGCGGCGAGGCCATCTGTCTCGCCTCCCCCGAGGTGGTGTGGCAGGTGTTGCAGAAGCTGGGGGGAGAGCAGCGTTACTTCTACATGAACGAGCTGTGGGTGGTGCGCGAATGGATGGATCATCTGATCGGCGGCCCGGCCCGCACCCGTGGCCGCACCAATCCGGATCGTTTCGTGAAGGGGGATATGCTCGACTCCTGGCAGATCCTCGGGGTGGATGAGGGGCGCAGGCTCGATCTCTTGTTCAACATGAAGGCCCCGGGCGTCGGGCGGCTGGAGTTCAACATCCTGCCGGAGGAGTCCGGGTTGACCCGCATCCGGGTCACCGCTCACTGGCACCCGCAGGGCGCCTGGGGGCTGGCCTACTGGCTCGCCATGCTGCCGTTCCACCTCTTTATCTTTCAGGGGATGACAGAAGCCATCGCCCGTCAGGCCGAAGCGAGGGCAGGTATCCCGGTGATGGATTAACCCCTCTTCACACCATTCCCGCTTATAGAGTGCCCCGTTCGGGGCATTTTTTATGCGGCGGCCATGCCCGGTTATGGCAGATAGTGGTAGGCGTCTTATGGCAAAGGCTGGCATCATGCCGCGGTCTTGTTTACCGCGGATAGATAATCAGTCAGAAAAAGAAGGGATTATGAAGAAAAAACCGTCAATTTTGGGGGGCGCCTGCATCATTGCCAGCGTCTGCGTGGGAGCCGGCATGCTCGGTCTGCCGAGTTCGGGGGCGGGGGCCTGGACCCTCTGGTCGGTGCTGGCGCTGACTGTCACCATGGTGATGATGACTCTCTCCGGCTGGATGCTGCTGGAATCCTTCCAGCACCACGACATGCGGGTCTCCTTCAATACCGTGACTCGCGAGCTGCTGGGGGAGAAGCTCAATCTCCTCAACAACCTCTCGGTCTACTTTGTTGGCGGCATTCTGCTCTACGCCTATATCACCTCCTCCGGTGCCATCCTGCAGGGGATACTGGGGATCGACAGCAAGCTTGCATCCGTGCTGTTCGTGGCGCTCTTCTCTGCGGTGGTGTGGCACTCGACTCGCGCCGTTGACCGTATTTCGGTGGTACTGATCGCCTTCATGATCCTCAGTTTCGCCCTCGGTGTGGCCGGTCTGCTCGGCAGTATCAAGCTGCCGACCCTGCTCGATCTGGCGGGCAGCGAGAGTCGCTACGCTCCCTATGCCATGGCGATGCTACCGGTGGCGCTCACCTCGTTTGGTTATCACCACTCGGTGGCCTCTCTGCGTGCCTACTACCAGAACGAGCAGCAGGCCAGATGGGCCATTCTGGGGGGAACCCTGATCGCGCTGGCGCTCTACGTGCTCTGGTTGCTGGGGATCTTCGGCAACCTGCCCCGTCAGGATTTTGCCCCCGTGATTGCCAAGGGGGGCGATGTGAGCGTGCTGCTCTCCGCCCTCTCCGGGGTCATTGAATCGGAGAAGGTGGCCAGCGCCATCAACGGCTTCTCCATGGCGGCCATCCTCTCCTCCTTTATCGGAGTGGGGCTCGGGGTGTTCGACTATCTGGCTGATCTGTTCAAGTTCGACAACAGCCGCGCCGGTCGCTGCAAGACCTGGGCGGTCACCTTCCTGCCGCCGCTGGTGCTCTCCCTGCTCTTCCCGTTCGGCTTCCTGCTGGCCATCGGCTATGCCGGTGCCGCCGCCACCATCTGGACCTGCATCATCCCGGCATTGCTGGTGCTGCGCACTCGGGCGCGGGCCGAGCGGGGCGAGGTGATTCCCCACTTCGTCACCCCCGGCGGCAAGCTGATGGCCTGGCTGCTGATCCTGTTCGGATTGGCGACCGCGCTGTTCCACTTCCTGTCGATGGCAAATCTGTTGCCGGTCTATCTGGGCAACTGAGTCAGGTCTACAGCACTGACAGAAAGGGCGGCAAGGCCAACTTGCCGCCCTTTTTGCTCCATTTTCACTCCATGCGGCAGAATCTATAACTAAAGTGGTAGGTGTGGGTGGGGTAAGGTGCTGAAATAACTGGTCTGATCTGGCTGATGGCAGCATGATCTGCTGGGCATGCCCGCCGCTTTCTTTTATGATCCCCGCCCTTCTGCGTGCCCCCTGTCGGCACCTCATTTGCACCAACCACATCGGGGTCCCCCATGTCCGATCTGCGTCAAGAAGCTCTCGATTACCACGCCCAGCCCGTACCGGGCAAAATTGCCATCGCCCTGACCAAGCCTGCCGAAACCGCCCGTGATCTGGCGCTGGCTTACAGCCCGGGTGTTGCCGAGCCGGTGCGCGAGATCGCTGCCAACCCGGCCGATGCCTACCGTTATACCGGCAAGGGCAATCTGGTGGCCGTCATCTCCAACGGCACCGCCATTCTGGGTCTGGGCAATCTGGGGCCGCTCGCCTCCAAGCCGGTGATGGAGGGCAAGGCCCTGCTGTTCAAGCGCTTCGCCGGTATCGACGCCATCGACATCGAGGTGAAGCACGAGACCAGCCAGCAGTTCATCGACACGGTGGCGGCTATCGCTGATACCTTCGGCGGCATCAATCTGGAAGATATCAAGGCACCTGAGTGCTTCGAGATTGAAGAGGCGCTGATCGCGCGCTGCGATATTCCGGTGTTCCATGATGACCAGCACGGTACCGCCATCGTCACCGCCGCCGGGCTGCTCAACGCGCTGGAAGTGCAGGGCAAGCAGATCAGCGACAGCCGCATCGTCTGCATGGGGGCGGGGGCTGCCGCCACCGCCTGTATGGATCTGCTGATCAAGTGTGGTGCCAGGGCGCACAACATCTTCATGCTGGATCGTCAGGGGGTGATTCACACCGGCCGCAGCGATCTCAACAAGTACAAGCAGCGTTTCGCCAACGAGACCCCGCTGCGCACCCTGATGGATGTCATCGAAGGGGCGGATGTGTTTGTCGGTGTTTCCGGCCCCGATGTGTTGCCCGCCGAAGCGGTCGCACTGATGGCACCCAATCCGGTGATCTTCGCCTGCTCCAACCCGGATCCGGAGATCAAGCCTGCGCTGGCCCACGCGGTGCGCAGCGACCTTATCATGGGTACCGGCCGCTCCGACTACCCGAACCAGATCAACAACGTGCTCTGCTTCCCCTTCATCTTCCGCGGCGCCCTCGACGCCCGTGCCAGCCGCATCAACGATGCCATGAAGATCGCTGCGGTCGAGGCGATCCGCGCGCTGGTCAAGGAGCCGGTGCCAGCCGAGGTGCTGACCGCCGCCGGGGTGAGCGAGCTCGCCTTCGGCAAGGATTACGTCATTCCCAAGCCGATGGATGCCCGTCTGCTGCCGCGGGTTGCCCGCGCCGTGGCGCTGGCGGCGGTGGCCTCCGGCGTTGCCCGCATCGAGCTGCCCGCGGACTACATGCTGTAATCCGGCGTTGCAAACGGCCCCATAGCGGGGCCGTTTTGATTTCTGCTTCTGGCGACAGCCAGAGACGCCAGTCGGGTGACAGGTTGGGGCAGATGGAGGCAAATCGGGTTCAAAGGTGGTCAAACAGCGCTCTCCTCTGACACAATATTGCAACTATGACGCTAACGAGAATCAAGATGCAGCAGCCTGTCAGTGGCCGTTTGGCCCACGCCCTCTCCTTCTTGCGCCATGATGGTCGCCACTTTGCCCAGTTTGTCTGGGGCCGTTTCCAGCAGGACAGATTGACGGTTACCGCCGGTTATCTGGCCTATGTCACCCTGCTTTCACTGGTGCCGATGATCGCCGTGGTCTTTGGCATGATGTCAGCCTTCCCGGTGTTCCAGAGCCTCAAGCAGGCGATGGAGCAGTTCGTCTACCACAACTTTGTGCCGACAGCGGGCGACATGCTCAAGGAGTACATCGACGGCTTCGTCGCCAATGCCACCAACACCACAGCGGTGGGGATTGGGGCGCTGGTGGTGGTGGCGCTGATGCTGATCTCCGCCATCGACAAGAACCTCAACTACATCTGGCGTTCGACCCAGGGCCGCCCGCTGGCGCAGGCCTTTGCCATGTACTGGATGATCCTGACCCTGGGGCCTGTGCTTATCGGGGCCAGTATCGCCATCTCTTCCTACATCTTCTCGCTGCGGCTGTTTGGCGCCGAGAGCCTGTTTGGTATCGGTTATCTGCTGTTGCGCGGCTTGCCGTTCCTCTTCTCGGTGCTCACCTTCCTGCTGGTCTATACCGTGGTGCCGAACTGCAAGGTGCGGCTGATCCACGCCTTTATCGGTGCGCTGGTAGCGGCGACCCTGTTCGAGCTGGCCAAGCGCGGTTTTGCCATCTACATCACCAACTTCCCCTCCTATCAGGCCATCTACGGCGCGCTGGCCACCATCCCAATCCTGTTTGTCTGGGTCTATCTCAGCTGGCTGGTGGTGCTGCTGGGGGCTGAAACCACGGCCTGCCTCGGTGAATATGAGAAACCGGCGAGCGAAGAGCTTGGCTAAGCCATCGCCTTGCCCACCGGTTTATTGGTAGCATCGACGACCGCCCCTGCGAGGGGGCGGTCGTTCTGTTTTCAAAGGAGAGGGATGTGATTGCATTGATTCAGCGGGTCAGCGAGGCCAGCGTGACCGTCGAGGGCGAAGTGACAGGCGCCATCGGTCAGGGGCTGCTGGTGTTGCTTGGGGTGGAGCAGGGGGATGATGAGGCCAAGGCCAACAAGCTGCTGCACAAGGTGAGCGGATATCGGGTGTTCAGTGACGAGAACGGCAAGATGAACCTCAATGTCGGTCAGGTCGGCGGCAGCCTGCTGGTGGTCTCCCAGTTTACCCTGGCGGCCGACACCAAGAGCGGGATGCGCCCCAGCTTCTCCTGCGGTGCCCACCCGAGCGAGGCCGAACGCCTCTATGACTACTTCGTGGCGAAGGCTGCTGCCAGCGGCATCCCGACCGCAACCGGCCGTTTTGCCGCCGACATGAAGGTGGCGCTGGTCAACGACGGCCCGGTTACCTTCTGGTTACAGGTCTGAGGATGCTTGATCCCGTGGTATGACGTGGACAATCACGTTGATGAAACCTGCGACCGGATAGGGGGTAGCCGGGCCAATCCACTGTTCTATCAGTGTCAGGGCGTGGGTTAGCTCCAGTTCGGTGCGCGGCAACAGGTTGATGACCAGAGTGCCGCAGAGGCGGGGAGCCAGCGCCCGGTAGAGCCGCTCCTGAAAAAGCAGCAGCGGGTTGCCATCCTGACTGAAGAGATCGAGCAGGATGAGGTCGTACTGCTGCTCGCTCTGCTCCAGAAAGGCGAGGGCATCGGCCTGATGGAGTGCCGGAGCGGCGTGTTCATCGCTCTCCTGATGCTGGAAAAACTGCTGATAAACGGTCAGCACCTCTTCGTCGAGGTCAACGCACTCGTGGCGAGCATCGGGCCAGCGCTGACCCAGATGGCGGGTGAGATCGCCGCCACCCAGCCCCAGTTCTAGGATCTGCCCGGCCTGTTCTGGCAGCAGGCAGGCGATGACCCGCTGATGGGGTAGACAGAGGGCGGCGGGGTTGGCGAGCGACATGGCGGATTGCACCACGCCATCTATCTCCAGCCAGCGGTGCTGGTCATTTTCCTGCACGGTGAGGCGGCGCTGGGGTTTGACGCTGAGGTGCAACAAGTGATCGGCTTGGTACGCTTGCAGATTGAAGTCCATGAATTTGCACGGCAAGATGGTTTCCGACCAGTGTAACTCAAGGATGAAACTATGTACCGGGTAGTCACCCCTCAGACAGTCGCCGAGCTGGATGCCTACTACCAGTTGCGCTGGGAGCTACTGCGTAAGCCCTTCAATCTTCCCGTCGGTTCCGAGCGGGACGAATACGACACCGTCGCCATTCACCGGCTGATGCTGGCACCCGATGGCACTCCCATTGCGGTGGGCCGCCTCTTTATCGGTGGTGACGAGGCGCAGATCCGCTTTATGGCGCTGCGTCCCGAATACCGCGGCCAGGGGCTGGGTGCCCAAATGGTGGAAGATCTCGAGCAGTTGGCCCGCAGCGAGAAGGTGAAACGGCTGGTGATGAACGCCCGTCAGGAGGCGGTGGAGTTCTATCGCAAGTGCGGCTTTCTCGAAGTGGGGGGCGGTCCCGTCTCCTTTGGCCGGATTCCCCATCGCCAGATGATCAAATCCCTGAGCCCGTTGCAGACTATCCAGTATCGGCCGGAGTGGTGTCAGGATCTCACCACCCGTTGGTCGCGCGGGGTGCCCATCAGCGAGAAGATGGGGATGCACATCAGCCACTACGACGGCCAGACTTTCCACCTCAAGGCCAATCTGGCGGCCAACTTCAACGTGCATGGCAGCATGTTCGCCGGCAGTGTCTACAGCCAGTGCGTGCTGGCGGGCTGGGGGCTGATCTGGCTGCAGCTTAAAGAGGAGGGGCTGGTGGGCGAGCCGGTGCTGGCCGAGAGCACCATCAAATATCATGGCCCTGTTGATGAGGAGCCGGAGGCGCGAGTGGCCCGCGAGGGTATGCCCGCCGTGCTGCAGCCGCTCAAACGGGGGGAGCCTGCCACCTTCAGCCTCAAGATCCAGCTGTTCAGCGGCAGCAAGCTGGCGGCGGAGTTCTGCGGTCACTACGTGGTGCAGCCGCCCCGCCGTCCGGGCCAGTAACCGCGTCGTTTCCCCATCAAACAACAAGGCCTCATCATGAGGCCTTGTCTGTTTTTACCCTTGCTGGCTGTCGCTTGTCTGCCCGGCTTGGGTCTGCACTTGGGCCTGGTTTTGGGCTTTCGTTGCGGGAGCCGGTCGCCAGAGCGGGGCGCTGTTGCCTTGCGGCGGATAGCGTACTCCCACTTCCCAGCCGCAGGCGTCCTGCTTTTGCGGGAAGTTCCAGGCCAGCGTGGGTTCCGTCAGCGGCCCGCGCCACTGGCCGAGCAGCTCGGCGCAGCGGTTGCTATTGAGGATCCCCAGATCCAGCTGCCACTGCTCGTTGACCAGGTCGATCCCCCCTTGCAGCGCCAGCAGATGAGTGATGGTGGAGGCGCCAGCCTGCTCGATCTGCAGTTGCCCCTTGTCGATCTTGCCCTGCAGCTTGATGCGGTAGAAGGGGGTGTCACCCTCCTGCATCGCCTGCCACAGCTGATCCGGCGTCAGGGTGGGCGGGGTCGTCCCTTTGAACCACTCATCCAGCAGCGGATCTATCTTCACCTTGTCCCAGAACGGCTCGTCGGCATCGAGGGCAAAGCTGCCTTGCAGGGTCTGGCGCCACTCGCCCGCCGTTTTGCCGTGTTCGGCTTGCAGGTCGGCGCTCACGTCCGCCTTGCCAGCGAACGAGACAGGGGAGTGGAATATCTTGCCCCATTGCTGCAGATCCAGCTTGGTCGCCTGCAGTTGGAGGCGGCTGCTCTGGCCCGGTTCGCGGCCCCACTGGCCACTCAGGCTGAGAGTGCCCTCATCCGGCAGCGAGCTGGTGAGTTTGCCCAGTTGCCAGGAGCTGGGGGTCAGCTCCCCATCCAGCTCGCCGTTGCGGGCGCTGAGGCCATCCCACACCAGCTCGAACCACTTGCTCTCGATACGGGCGCGGCCGAGCAGCGGGCCGGGTTGGTTATCGCGCAGGGCGAGATCACTCAGATAGAGCTGCCAGCCGGTCAGCGACAGGGGCAGGGTATCGTCGAAGGAGAGCACCTTGAGCTTGTCGAACGCCAGCTTGCGGATATCGACCTGCTGCGGGCGCCAGCTCTGCCAATCCTGCCACCACCCTTGCGGCAGGCTGATATCCATGCCGCTTAGCGCCACGTCTTTCAGGGTCAGCTTCTGCTGCAGGGTATCGAGGGAGAGCTCGACATTGAACTCCCCTTCATAGGCCTTGCCCTGCAGTTCGCCGTCGATCTGCTGGGGCGAGAAGGCGAGCTTGCCCTTGATCTCCTCCAGCTGGAACAGGCCACGGCCCATGTCGCCCAGGGTGCCGCTCAGATAGCCGGTGGGCTGGTTGCCCGCCTGCCAGTTGAAGGCGGTGAGCTGGCCGCTGAAGTTGTTGAAGGAGAGCTCCTGATTGATGTCGTTGAGGCTGACGCCGTCCAGCTGACCGCGATCCAGCGACACGCTTTGCAACGGGAAGCGCAGTGGGAAGCCTTGCTGTGTCAGATCCCCCAGCTCCACCCGCATGCCGCGCGCCTTGAGATCGTGCAGTTGCAGGGTGCGGGCTGGCCAGTCCAGCACCATGCCGGTCTCCAGCAGACCGTCGAACATGTTGGTCACCAGCTTGTCGGTGCGCAGCATTTCTCCTTCCAGCCGTCCTTGCAGGTTGAGACGGGCGAAGGTGAACTGCGGGGTCTCCAGCTGGCCGATATTGAGGCTCAGGTTGGCCTGTGGTTGCCGTTTCGGGTCGATCAGCTCCCAGTCGCTCAGGGTGGCATTGAGGCCGCGCAGGGTCAGCTCGGGGCTCTCCAGACTGAGGCGATCGATAGTGCTGTCACTGATGGTGAGGGAGTGCACCGGCAGGTTCGGCAGCTGGTTGGGCAGCGGCAGCTTGATGGCGGGACGAATGAGATCGAGATGGGCGATGCGCACGTCGCGGCTCAGCCAGTCGATGCTCTCGATCTCCAGATAGATCTTGTCGAGTGAGACTGCATCGCCGTAGCGTACCTGCTCTGCCAGCAGGGTGTAAGGGTGCAGCGGGTTGAACACCAGTCGCCCTATGGTGACCGGCACGCCGGTCTGCTGGCTGATCCAGCTGGCGATGGGGCCTTTGGCGCGCTCGGCGTCGAACAGGCCGAGGGCAACCCAGACAAACAGCAGCAGGAAGGCGAAGGTGTAGAGCAGGCCGCGTAGCCAGGAATTCATGGTTGCTTTCCTCCTGTTTTGGGATCTGTTGTCAGGCGTTTGAGTAGTGGTCTCGCAGACCGAGCCAGCGCCGTATCAAGGGTTCGACATGACTCGGATGCCTATCCATAAGGACATGTGCCCATCTTCTGCATTTACTTCGATCAGGCATTGGAATAGTGATCCCGTAAGCCGAGCCAACGGCGAATCAAGGGTTCGACATGGCTTGGGTGCCTATCCATGAGGAAGCGCGCCATTTTTTGCACCTGTGGAATAAGCGGCTGATCCCGCACCAGATCGGCGATCTTGAGATCGGCCAGACCGGTCTGGCGGGTGCCGAGCAGTTCCCCCGGGCCGCGCAGTTCCAGATCGCGCTGGGCGATGAGGAAGCCGTCGTTGGTCTCCCGCAGCACCCCGAGCCGGCTCTGGGCCGTCTTGGACAAGGGGGCATGATAGAGCAGCACGCAGTGAGAGGCCACCGCCCCCCGGCCAACCCGGCCGCGCAGCTGGTGCAACTGCGCCAGCCCGAGACGTTCTGGGTTCTCGATGATCATCAGGCTGGCGTTGGGCACATCCACCCCCACCTCGATGACGGTGGTGGCGACCAGCAGTTGCAGTATGCCTGCCTTGAACTCCTCCATCACCCGCTGTTTCTCCACCGGCCGCATCCGGCCGTGCACCAGCCCGATATGCAGACCGGGCAACAGGTTCTGCAGCTCGGCGGCGGTATCCTCGGCAGCCTGGCACTCCAGCACCTCCGACTCCTCGATCAGGGTGCATACCCAGTAGGCCTGCTTGCCCTCGGTGCAAGCGAGCTTGACCCGCTCGATCACATCGCCGCGTCGGCTGTCGGGCAGCGCTACCGTGGTGATGGGGGTGCGGCCCGGCGGCAGCTCGTCGATGACCGAGGTGTCGAGGTCGGCATATGCGGTCATTGCCAGAGTGCGGGGGATGGGGGTGGCGGTCATGATGAGTTGATGAGGATGTACCCCTTCCCGCTCCCCTTTCTCGCGCAGGGCGAGGCGCTGATGCACCCCGAATCTGTGCTGTTCATCGATGATGACCAGCGCCAGACGCTGGAACACCACCTGCTCCTGAAAGATGGCATGGGTGCCCACCACCATCTTGACGCTGCCATCTTTGATCGCGGCCAGCGCCTCCTCCCGCGCCTTGCCTTTCTGCTTGCCCGCCAGCCAGCCGACTCCGATGTCGAGCGGCTCCAGCCACTTGGCAAAGTTGATGGCGTGCTGTTCCGCCAGCAGCTCGGTCGGCGCCATCAAGCCCACCTGACAGCCGTTGCCGATGGCCTGCAGGGCGGCCATCGCCGCGACCAGGGTCTTGCCGGAGCCCACATCCCCCTGCACCAGCCGCATCATGGGGTGGCTCTGTTGCAGATCCTTGCTTATCTCCGCTACTACCCTACTCTGGGCGCCGGTGGGTTTGAACGGCAGAGCGCCGAGCAGCTGTTCAACCAGCTCGGGCGCCGGTTTGAGGGCGTGGGCCAGCTGGGTTTGTGCCTGAGCACGCACCTTGAGTACCGAGAGGTTGTGAGCCAGCAGCTCCTCCAGCACCAGTCGCTGCTGGGCCGGATGCTGGCCGCTTTCCAGTAGCGGCAGCGCCACCGAGGGAGGCGGGCGGTGCAGCAATTTCAGGGCGGCGGCCAGCTCAATCTGATGGGGATAGAGGCCAGCGGGCAGCAACTCCTCGACGCCGTAGAGGTCGAGCTGGGCCAGCGCCTGATCGGTGAGGTTGCGCAGGGTGAGCTGGCGCAGCCCTTCGGTGGTCGGGTAGACGGGGGTGAGCGCCTCTTCGGTCTGGCCTGCCTGCTCCTCGCCGAGCAGCTTGTACTCGGGGTGAGCCATCTCCAGCCCGTATTTGCCGGGGCGCACCTCGCCAAAACAGCGGATCAGGCGGCCCGCCGCCAGACTGTTTTTCTGGGCGGCGGTGAAGTTGAAGAAGCGCAGGGTGAGGGTGCCGGTACCGTCGCTGATGCGACAGACCATCATGCGGCGGCGCCCCATCACCAGCTGAGTGTCCTGGATTTCGCCCTCGACGGCGCCGTGCAGGCCGGGCGGCAGATCGCCGATGGGCCACACCTGGGTGCGGTCCTCGTAGCGCAGGGGGAGGTGGAACAGCAGATCCTGTACCGTGGCCAGCCCCAGCCGCTCGAGCTTCTCCAGCATCTTGCTGCCGACACCCTTGAGGCTATCGAGAGGAATTTTATCCAATTTCATCAATTAGATGCCCGAAAACACTGTAAATATGTCCAGATGATAGGGGTTGTTGAGGGGCCGATGCAAGCCGAGTTGCTGCTGGCAGGGCCGCCAAGGCGGGGGAAACGGCCGATATAACAAAGGCCTGCCGAAAACGGGAGGCCTTTGTGTGGTTGCCAACAGGCAAGGTGCGGGCGCATGGCGCCCAAGGTCAGATGATGCGTTTGAGCAGCAAATGGGCCTTGACCCGGTGGATCCGTCCCAGCAGCTTGCGCACCTGTTCCGGGTAGTCCTGGATCTGCTCAACCTGATCGAAGTGGCTGATCCGCTTGGTGTTGGTCAGGATGTTCTCCCGCTCCGCGTTGAACTGGGGGCGCAGCAGGTGGCGACGATCGTGTACCAGCAGGCCGTTCTCCAGATCCAGCGCCCAGGCGCGGGGGTTGAGGTTGTTGCCTGTTAGCAGGGCCCACTCGTCATCCACGAAGATCCCCTTGAGATGGTAGGAGTTGCGCTCGCAACACCAGAGCATCAGGTTGAGGCGGCCGTCGTCGATGTGGCGCTGGTTGCGCTCGGCAAACTTGCGCAGGTTGGTCTCGTAGAGATAGGGCAGGCCACCGATGGTGGAGAACTTCTCTTCCGGCGGAATGAAGAAGTCGTTGGCGGTCTTGTCGCCCACTACGATGGTCACCTTGCAACCGCGCTGCAGCAGATCCTCGATATCCTTGCTCAACTCCTTGGGGGGGTTGAAGTAAGGGGTGCAGATGAAGATCTCCCGCTCGGTGGCGCGCACCAGATTGCGGATCATCAGGTTGAGCTGATTGTTGCGCTTGCCCAGACCCACCATGGGGGTGACGGCCACCTCCTGGGTGTTGACCGGCATGGTGCTGAAGCGGTACTGGCTCTGGCGCAGGCTCTGCTTGAAGCGGCGGATTGGCCCCTTCAGCTGTTTGGCGCTGGGGATGTCGCTGTGATCCAGTCGCTGCACCGCGTCGCTCTTCACGAACAGGTCGTCCACATAGTTGACCATGCTGCGGGCCAGCTCCGGGCTGGTGATCTGGTGATAGCGATCGAAGCGGTATCGATCCTGCTGATGCAGGTAGATGTCGTTGAGGCTGGCACCGGAGTAGAGCACCACATCATCGAAGATGAAGCCCTTGAGGTGGAGCACGCCGAGCAGCTCGCGCCCTTTGACCGGCACGCCGTAGATTTCGAACTGGTGCTCGTGTTCGGCAGCCATGGCCTGATACATCAGGTGGTTGCCGCCCTGCTTGCCTTTGCCGATCAGGCCGCGCTGGGCACGGTGGAAGTCGACGAACAGCTTGATGTCGAGGGCCGGATTGCGCTGCTTGGCGGCGTAGAGGGCGGCGAGGATCTCCCGGCCAGCTTCGTCATCCTGCAGATAGAGCGCGACCAGATAGATGCGCCGGGTGGCACTGGCGATAAGCGCAAGAATGCGGCGTTTGAAATCCTGGGCGCTGTAGAGCACTTCAAACTGATCCGCTGCGACGGCGATCTGGGGCAGGCGCGCCAGCAGTTGTCGATAATGGGCCGATGAATGCATAGATAAACCTGAAATCACGGGGTTAAGCGTTCCACTCGGAGCGATGAATAGGCGATTCTAGCAATCTCGCCCTCTCAGCCAAAGAAAGAATCATCAGAAAGATGAAAAAGGCCTCACGAGTGAGGCCTTTTTGTCAGCATTTTGCCCTTGTCAGAGGAAGCTGTAGATGATCATCGCCATCACGCCGCCAGTGGTGCCGATGATGGTCTCCATCACGGTCCAGGTCTGCAGGGTCTGCTTCTCGGTCAGGCCGAGGTAGCGGTTCGCCAGCCAGAAACCGGAGTCATTGACGTGAGAGAGCACGATGGCACCGCCGCCGATGGCGATGGTGACGGCAGCCAGCTGGGCACCGTTCAGGCCGAGCGGCTCCAGCATCGGCAGCACCAGACCGCAGGCGGTCAGCATGGCGACGGTGGCAGAGCCCTGAATCACCCGTACCGCAGCGGCCAGAATGAAGGCCAGCGCGACGATGGGCAGACCGGAGTCGGCCAGCATGTTGCCCAGAGCGGCACCCACACCGGAATCAACCAGTACCTGTTTGAACACGCCACCGGCACCGGTAACCAGAATGATGACGCCGGCCGGCTGGATGGCGCTGTTGCAGACGCTCATCACCTCGTCACGGGACATGCCGCGGCGAATACCCAGCAGGTAGAAGGCGGCCAGACAGGCGACCATGATGGCGGTGAAGGGGTGACCGATGAACTCCAGCCAGTTGTGCAGGGTAGAGCCCGCCTCGACGAAGCGGCCGACGATGGTCTTGAGGCCGATCAGCAGCAGCGGCAGGCCGATGAGACCCATGGCCAACCCGAAGGAGGGCAGGGATTTGCTGTCATCGTGAACGCTGTTCTGGGCATCGGCAGGCAGCGGTACATCGACGATCTTGCTGATGAAGTCACCGAACAGCGGGCCAGCCAGGATCAGCGCCGGTACGGCGGCGATCAGGCCGAACAGGATCATGTAACCGAAGTCGGCACCCAGCTGGGATGCCACCAGGATCGGGCCCGGCGCCGGAATAAGGAACGCCTGACAGGTGGCGATACCCGCCAGCAGGGCGATACCGATCTTCACTACGCTGCCGCCGCCACGACGGACGATGGCGAAGGCGACGCCGATCAGCAGCACCACGGCCACGTCAAAGAAGAGCGGCAGGGCGCAGACAAAGCCGGTCAGGGCCATGGCCCAGTTGGCGCGCTTGACGCCAAACTTGCCGAGCAGAGTGTGGGCTACCCGGTCGAGAGCACCGGTCACTTCCATCACCTTGCCGAACATGGCGCCCAGCGCCACCACTACCGCGACGAAACCGAGGGTGCCACCCATCCCTTTCTGGATGGTGTTGGCGATGTCGGCCGGGTTCATGCCAGCGGCGAGACCCGCCACCATGGAGACCAGGATCAGGGCTACCACGGCGTGGAGCCGGGCCTTCATCACCAGGAAGAGCAGCAGCACAATCGAGCCGGCGGCTGTCATGATCAGGGAGAGGTCAGACATTGTTATGCGTTCCTTTTTCCAAGTTCAGTCGTGACACCTTGCCGATCCGTCGGCAAACCATATCTTTATGATTTATTTAGATTTATGGCAAGGGCTCAACATCATATGCCCAGGTGACTATGGGTTTGCTCAGTCTGTGGCAGACTTCACATTTTTAATCGTTACCGGTAACATGTTACCGGTAACGTGTTAGATTAGAACCCATCAACAGCTGGTTTTTTGAAAAGTGGGACAGAGGTCAAATTATGGCGGGTAAGTGCATTATCGTGATGGGTGTGTGTGGTAGCGGCAAATCCAGCGTGGGTCTGAAAGTGGCCGAAGCGCTGGGCGCCAAGTTCATCGATGGTGATGACCTGCACCCCAAGGCCAACATCCAGAAGATGGCTGGCGGCAACCCCCTCAACGATGAGGATCGTGCCCCCTGGCTGGAGCGGATCCGCGATGCCGCCTACAGTCTCGAGCAGAAGAACGAGACCGGCATCATTGTCTGTTCCGCCCTCAAAAAGAAGTACCGCGACCAGATCCGCGAAGGCAACGAGTCGGTCAGCTTCATCTTCCTCGATGGCAGCCAGCCGCTGATCCTCGAGCGGATGCGTGCCCGCAAAGGCCATTTCATGCGTGAAAGCATGGTACAAAGTCAGTTCGATACGCTGGAGCGCCCGGATGGCGAAGCTGGTGTATTCCACATCGATATCGACGGCACCTTCGAACAGGTGGTTGACCGCGCCGTCACAGCATTGGAGCAAGCCCAATGATTCATCAGGTAATTTCCGACGTCACCGCCCGCATCCGCGAGCGCAGTGTCGCCCGTCGTCAGGCATTTCTGGCCCGCATCCAGCGTCAGGCAGAGCAGGGCAAGACCCGCGCCGCGCTGGCCTGCGGCAACCTGGCCCACGCCGTGGCCGCCTGCAGCAGTGACGAGAAGGGCCGTATTCTCGATATGACTCGCGCCAACGTCGGCATCGTCACCGCCTACAACGATATGTTGAGCGCACACCAGCCCTATCAGGGCTATCCGGATCAGATCAAGGCAGTGCTGGCCGAGCTGGGCCACAGTGCCCAGGTCGCCGGCGGCGTGCCCGCCATGTGCGATGGCGTGACCCAGGGGCAGCCGGGGATGGATATGTCCCTCTTCTCCCGCGACCTGATCGCCCAAGCGACCGCGCTGTCGCTCTCTCACAATACCTTCGACGCCACCCTGCTGCTCGGCATCTGCGACAAGATCGCTCCGGGCCAGATCATGGGGGCCCTCTCCCACGCTCACCTGCCGACTGCATTTGTGCCTGCCGGCCCGATGGCGAGCGGCATCAGCAACGATGAGAAGGTGAAGGTGCGTCAGAAGTACGCCGCCGGTGAAGTGGGTCGCGATGCCCTGCTGGAGATGGAGTGCGGTGCCTACCATGCGGCAGGCACCTGTACCTTCTACGGCACCGCCAACACCAACCAGCTGGTATTCGAGGCCATGGGCCTGATGCTGCCGGGCTCCGCCTTTGTGCATCCCCATAGCGAGCTGCGCCGCGCCCTGACCGCCGAAGCGGCCCGCCGTATCAGCGCCATGATCCCGGGTTCCCCGGCCTATCGCCCGCTGAGCGAGGTGCTGGATGAGCGCTCGCTGGTCAACGGTCTGGTGGCCCTGCTCGCCTCCGGCGGCAGTACCAACCACAGCATCCACATGGTGGCGCTGGCCCGCGCGGCCGGTCTGGTACTGACCTGGGATGACATCAGCGATCTCTCCGACGTGGTGCCGCTGCTGGTTCGCATGTACCCGAACGGCCCGGCCGACGTCAACGCCTTCGAACAGGCAGGCGGCGTGCCCGGCCTGATGCGCCGTCTGGCGCAAGAGGGGCTGATCCATATGGATGCCACCCCGGTCTTTGGCGAGATGCAGGATTACCTCAGCCGTCCGGCTCTGGTGGATGGCCAGCTGGTATGGCAGCCGGTCGGCGAGAGCGGCGATGCGAGCGTGTTGTCGCCTTCCGGCAGTGTATTCCAGGCCACCGGCGGTACCAAGTTGCTGGCGGGCAATCTGGGCCGCGCCGTGGTCAAGGTCTCCGCCGTGGCTCCCGAGTATCGGGTGATTGAAGCCCCGGCGCGGGTTTTCTCCTCCCAGCATGCGGTGGAAGCGGCCTACAAGGCGGGCGATCTCAATCAGGATGCCGTGATCGTGGTGCGCCACAATGGTCCGGCCGCCAACGGCATGCCGGAGCTGCACAAGCTGATGCCGGTGCTCGGCAACCTGCAGAAGGCTGGTTACAAGGTGGCGCTGGTCACCGATGGCCGCCTCTCCGGTGCCTCCGGCAAGATCCCGGCCGCCATCCATGTCACTCCGGAAGCGCTGCACGGCGGGGCCATCGGCCTGCTTGCCGATGGCGACCTGCTGCGGGTTGATGCGGTAAACGGCAGCCTCGACTGCCTGACCGATTTGAGTGGCCGTACCCAGGCCGAGATTGACCTCACTCCGGAACAAGAGGGGTGGGGCCGTGAACTGTTCAGCGTGATGCGTCGCGCGGTATCGAGCGCCGAGTGCGGCGCTACCATCTTTGACTAAGGAAGAGCTATGCAGAACTGGAAAGTGACCCCGGCCGAGGTGTTTGCCGCCTCCCCGCTGGTACCCGTGATGGTTATCAACGAGCTGGATCAGGCCCTGCCGATGGCCAAGGCGCTGCTCGACGGCGGCATCTCTGTCTTCGAAATCACCCTGCGCACCCCGGTGGCCCTCGATGCCATCGCCCTCATCGCCAAGGCGATGCCGGATGCCATGGTCGGTGCCGGTACCGTGCTCAACTGCGAGCAGTTTGACGCAGCCGTCGCTGCCGGTGCCCGCTTCGTCATCTCCCCGGGGATGACCCCGGCCCTGCTGGCCCACGCGGCCAATAGCACTGCGCCGCTGATCCCGGGCGTGGCCACTCCGTCTGAAGTGATGCAGGCGCTGGAAGCGGGCTACGACCACCTGAAGTTCTTCCCGGCCGAAGCGAACGGCGGCACCAAAGCACTCTCAGCCATTGCCGCCCCACTGCCCCAGGTGAAGTTCTGCCCGACCGGCGGTATCGGCCCGAAAAACGTGGCCGACTATCTGGCGCTCAAGTGCGTCGCCACCGTCGGCGGCTCCTGGATGCTGCCGGCCGATGCGGTCAAGAGCGGCAACTGGGAAGAGGTGACTCGCCTCTCCCGCGAAGCGGTTGAGCTGGTAAAACGCTAAGCATCAGTTGTGCCGAAAACCAAACAGGCCACCCTCGGGTGGCCTGTTTGTTATCAGCGTGACTTAAGTGGGTGAGGGAAGGGATTACCCTAGACTCTCCCCGACATAGAGGGAGAAGCCGATATCTTTGCGGGTATCGGGTTGGGATTGGCCGTTGAGACGCGCCAGCAGCATGGTGGCCGCCTCCCGACCGATCGCTTCCCGCGGGGTGGCGATACTGGCCAGCTTGGGGGTCATGGCGTGGCCGATGTCGAGGGCGTTGCAACCGGCGATGGCGATCTGCTGGGGCACCGGGATCCACTTGGCCTGACACTGCAGCAAGGCGCCCACCGCCAAGTCATCGTTGGTGCAGAACAGGCCGTCGAGGTCGGGATAGCGCACCAGCGCCTGATCCAGCAGCTCGCCCCCCAGAGTGAAGCTGGAAGATTGTTCGGTCAGCAGATGCTGGCCGGTGAGGCCGAAGTCGGTCATCGCCTGATAGTAACCCTCCATCCGCAGCTGGGTACGCACGTCGAGCCGCGCCCCCAGATAGACCACCTTGCGTCGGCCCCGGTGCAGCATCTCTGTTACCATGGCCCGGGCGGCGGCTCTATGGTCCATACCGACCACCATGTCGATGGGGGTTTGCGGCAGATCCATGGTCTCCACCACCGGAATGCCGGCGGTGGCGATCATTTTGCGGGTGCGTTCGGTGTGCTGGCTGTCGGAGAGGATGAGGCCATCCACATGGTAGGAGAGCAGGGACGCGACTTGCTCCTCCTCTCGCTCCGGACTGTAGCCGTAGTGGGCCAGCAGGGTCTGATAACCGGCCGGTCGGGTTACCGACTCGATGCCATGGATCACCGCCGAGAAGACCTGGTTGGAGAGGGAGGGGATCAGGATGCCGATCGCTTTGCTGGTCGCGTTGGAGAGAATATCCGGCGCCCGGTTGGGGATATAACCCAGCTCTTCCACCACAGCCGCGATCCGCTCGCGGGTCCCCTCCGCCACGGTCTGCGGGTCGCGCAGATAGCGGCTGACAGTCATCTTGGTCACGCCGGTCTGGTCGGCGATATCTTGCAGGGTGGGGCGGCGCTTGCGGGTGGGGCTCATAGGGGTGTCCAGCGTGGATGTTACATGTAACATTACCGTTTTTGGCGGATAAAGTCAGCATATGAAGCCGTTTTTGCAGGAGTTTTCCGATGATCAGAGGCAAGCAGTTCGTGGATGTCCGGTTCGAGCAACAGGATGTGGAGGGGGAGCAGTTCTCGGAGTGCCGCTTTATCGGATGCAACTTCTCCTGGCTGGATTTGAGCGATAGCCGCTTCATTGACTGCAGCTTCTACGATCGGGAGAGTGAACAGGGCTGCCTGTTGCAGGGTTGCGATCTGCGCGAGGCCAGCTTTTTACGCTGCGATCTCACCATGGCCGATTGCAGCCGCAGCCAGTGTCTGGGGTTGGAGATGCGCGACTGTCAGGCGGTCGGTATCAACTTCAGCCATACCAGCTTCGCCAACCAGATCACCGCCAAAAGCTACTTCTGTGAGGCTCATCTGACCGGCAACAACTTTAGCTACGCCAGCTTCGAGGGCTGTCTGCTGGAGAAGTGCGAGCTGACCGGCAACCGCTGGCAGGGGGCCAACCTGTTTGGTGCCTCGCTGGCGGGTTCCGATCTTAGCGGCTCCGAGTTTGGCCAGATCGACTGGACCAGCTTCAAGCTGCAGGGCTGCGATCTGCGCCAGTGCGATCTGCCAGGGCTGGATCTGCGCCGGGTCGATCTGCAAGGGGTGCAAATTAACGAGGATCAGCAGCAGACATTGCTGGAGCAGATCGGTCTGGTTGTCTTCCCCTGAGCCGAGCGAAAAATTAGGTAATTTTTCATCAAATGGGAGTGACAGCGGGTTGCTGTACTCCTGAAACGACAAAAGCCTGCGTGATGCAGGCTTTTGCTAGTGAGCGTGTGATGCGTTTGTCGGCCGGGTTGACTCAACCCTTGGCCAGCCATTTGGTTGGGTTGATGGCCTCGCCCTGATAGCGAATTTCGAAGTAGAGGCCCGGTCTGTCCTGACCGCCACTGTCACCGACCAGCGCCACCGGCTCACCCTGTTCCACGTTCTGGCCAACTTGGCGCAGCAGCGACTGATTGTGACCGTAGAGGCTCATATAGCCTTTACCGTGGTCGATCACCAGCAGCATGCCGAAGCCGTCGAGCCAGTCGGCGTAAACCACTTGTCCTGGTGCAACCGCCTTGACCTGGGTTCCTTCGCTGGCGCCGATCAGGGTGCCTTTCCACTTGAGCTGGGCGGTGCGCGGCGAACCGTAGGAGATGAGGATCGGCCCCTGTACCGGCCAGCGCAGGCTGCCATTGGTCTTGAGACCACTGTAGTGACCAGCACTGCTGATGCCCGAGCCACGCTCTGGTTTGCTGCTGGCCACCTCTTCGACCGGTTCTGCCGGTTTGACGGTTTTGTTCTGCTGAGCGGTGAGTCGTTGTTGCTCGGCGCGGCGTTGTTCGGCCAGCTTGCGCTGACGCTCCTGCTCCGCTTTCAGCTTGGCCAGCCGTTCCCGCTCGGCCCGTTCACGGCGCTCCTGCTCTTCCCGCTTGCGGCGCAGCTCTTCCAGCCGGGCTTTCAGCGCTTTCTCCGCCTTGACCAGCTTGGTGAGCTTCTGCTCGTCATCCTGTACCGACTGCTGCAACTGGTTGCGCACCTTGGCCCGGCTCTGCTGGCTGGCCAGCAGGGTCTGGTGATGCTCCTGCTGTTCGGCAAGCAGGGTTTGCAGTCTGGTCTCGGTCTCTTTGGTGGCTTGCTGGTTTTTCGCCAGCTTGTCGCGGGTGGCACGCAGGGCGTCGATGGCCTCGATGCGGGCCTTGTTGAGGTAGTCGTAGTAGTCGAGTGAGCGGCTCAGTTTGGCCGGATCCTGCTGATTGAGCAGCAGTTTGAGGTAGTCGTGGTTGCCCGCTTGAAAGGCGCTTTCCGCCTGCTTGGCCAGCAACTGCTTTTGATGTTTGGCTTGAACTTCCAGCGCCAGCTTGTCTTTTTGCAGGGCCGCCAGCGTCTGCTGGTTCTGCTTCAACTTCTGCCTGGTCTGGTTGAGTTTGGCGGCGGCGGCCGAGATGGCCTGCTCGTCAGCCTTGAGCTGGGTATTGAGCTTGGCAAGCTCCTGCTTGCTGAGCTTGATGGTCTTCTGTTGCTCTTTGATCTGGGACTGCATGGTGCCCAGCTGCTGATTGGCGGCCAAAGCCGGTTTGCTGGCGCCAAACGACAGGCAAAAAAACAGCGCGCCGGCCAACAGGCCGACGCGACTGGTTTTCTGTGAAATAACTTCGCATCCCCGCATGGGGAAGGATTATTTCAGAATCATCAGGGGCTTGCCAGTCATTTCCGGCGGCACCGGCAGACCCATCAGGGTCAGCATGGTGGGGGCCAGATCGGACAGTTTGCCACCTTCAACCACCTCGGCTTTGCGACCGAAATAGATGAGCGGAACCGGCAGATTGGTGTGGGCGGTGTGGGCCTGACCAGTCTCTTCGTCCAGCATCTTCTCGGCGTTGCCGTGGTCGGCAGTGATCAGACACTCGCCACCCACTTCGGCCAGGGCGTCGGTGACGCGACCGATGCAGTGGTCAACAGCTTCACAGGCTTTGACAGCGGCATCGAATACACCGGTGTGACCAACCATGTCGCCATTCGGGTAGTTACAGATGATGACGTCGTACTTGCCGCTCTTGATGGCCGCAACCAGCTTGTCGGTCAGCTCTTCGGAGCTCATTTCCGGCTGCAGGTCATAGGTCGCCACTTTCGGGCTGGCCACGATCTCGCGATCTTCGCCGGTGAAGCAGGACTCTTCGCCACCGTTGAAGAAGAAGGTGACGTGAGCGTACTTCTCGGTTTCGGAGATGCGCAGCTGGGTCTTGCCCTGCTTGGCCAGCCACTCACCCAGGGTGTTGACCAGAGCGGTCGGCGGGTAGGCACAGGCAGTTTTGATGTCGGCCGCGTATTCGGTCAGCATCACGAAGTTCAGCTTCGGCTCGACTGCACGGGCGAAGCCGGTGAAGTCGGTGTCAACGAAGGCGCGGGTGATTTCACGGGCACGGTCGGCACGGAAGTTCATGAAAATCAGCGCATCGCCATCTTCCATCGGGGCAGCTTCGCCGATGCGGGTTGCTTTGACGAACTCGTCGTTCTCGTCGCGGGCATAGGCGGCAGCCAGCGCTTCGGTGGCGCTCTCGGCGGTGAACTCGCCCTTGCCCTGGGTCATCAGGTCATAGGCTTGCTGCACGCGATCCCAGCGGTTGTCACGGTCCATGGCGAAGTAACGACCGATCATGGAGGCGAAACGACCTTTGCCCAGCTTGGCGAACAGGGCGTCGAACAGCTCGATGGAGGACTGGGCGGAGCGCGGCGGAACGTCACGGCCATCCAGGAAGGCGTGCAGGTAGATCTTCTCGGCGCCACGCTTGGCCGCCATTTCGATCATGCCCATGATGTGCTCTTCGTGGCTGTGTACGCCACCCGGGGACATCAGGCCCATGATGTGAACGGCTTTGCCGTTGGTCACGGCAGCGTCAACAGCCTTGGCCAGCTCGACGTTCTGGAAGAATTCACCGTCCTGGATGTCTTTGGAGATGCGGGTCAGCTCCTGATAGACGATGCGACCGGCACCGATGTTGACGTGGCCTACTTCAGAGTTGCCCATCTGGCCATCCGGCAGACCGACATCCAGACCGGAGCCGGAGATCAGGGTGCTGGTGTAGTCACGGGCCAGACGATCGAGGTTGGGAGTCTTGGCGGCAGCGACGGCGTTGTGCTCTTGCTTGGTGCTGTAGCCCCAACCGTCCATGATGACCAGAACCAAAGGTTTCTTAGCTGTTGACATAAGACTATGTCCTCTCGGATTGGAAAAAATGCGGGAAATGAAACTAGCGTAATATTACTACATCTGCCGAAATAGTCACCTGATAGCCAAGGGTCGCTCCCGTGGCCCCGCAAGCCACGCCTTTCCTGCCATGCTCGCTGCCCAATGATGATGGGAGCCTGCTCGCGCTTTGCCGCCAAGATGGCTGATCTTATCAATACCCCCATGTATACTCGGGCCCTTGTCTTGGTCCCTGGATAGTAGAAGATGCAAGAGTATTTGGATTTTGCGGCCCGTAACCCGCTGCTGACCGCAGCCTGGTTGGGTCTGGCTGGCACCCTGGTTTACACCACTGTGCGTGCCCGTTTGTCTCCGGTAAAAACCGTCAACAATCACACCGCGACCCTGCTGATCAACCGCGAGAATGCCACCGTGGTGGATATTCGCAGTCAGGAAGAGTACGCCAAGGGCCATCTGGCCGGTGCCCAGCACCTGCCGCTGACCCAGATCCAGAGCAATAATCTGGGCCCGGTTGAAAAGCATAAAGATGCCCCCATCATAGTGGTGTGCGAGTCGGGAATGACTGCGGGCGGCGCGGGCCGTCAGCTGAGCAAAGCTGGCTTCAAGCAGGTTTATGTGCTCGGCGGTGGCATGGCCCAATGGCGTGCAGAAAATCTGCCGGTAACCAAGAAACGCTGATTTAAGCAGGGCCTGAGCCCACTTATCCATATAACAAGGAATCAAACGAAATGGCTGACGAGATCAACAACCAGGAAGTACAACCGGAATTCCACATCCAGCGTGTTTACACCAAGGATGTCTCTTTCGAAGCGCCGAACACCCCGCACATCTTCCAGAAAGAGTGGCAGCCGGACGTCAAGCTGGATATGGATACCAAGACCAACATCCTGGCTGAGAACGTCTACGAGGTTGTCCTGACCCTGACCGTGACTTGCAAACTGGAAACCGAAACTGCCTTCCTGTGCGAAGTACAGCAAGCCGGTATCTTCACCATCGGTAACCTGCCGGAGCCGCAACTGGCTCACTGCCTGGCTGCCTTCTGCCCGAACATCCTGTTCCCATATGCCCGCGAAGCCGTGGCCAACATGGTGAGCAAGGGTTCCTTCCCGCAGCTGAACCTGGCACCGGTCAACTTCGATGCCCTGTTTGCCCAGCACATGGCGCAAGCACAGGCCCAGCAGGCGACTGCGGAAGCCTGATAATGGCTGACCAGATCGCTATCTCGGTCTTGGGGGCGGGGTCTTATGGCTCCGCCCTTGCCATTTCTCTGGCGCGCAATGGTCATCCGACCCTGCTGTGGGGTCACGACCCCGCTCATGTCGCCGAGCTGGAACAAGACCGCTGCAACAAGGCATTTTTGCCTGATGTCCCTTTTCCTGCCGATTTGCAGCTGACTGCGGATCTGCAACGTGCGGTACAAGCTGCCCCCGTGCTGCTGCTGGTCGTGCCAAGCCATGTATTTGGTGATGTACTGACCCGGATCAACCCCTTCTTGCGCCCCGATACCCGTATCGCCTGGGCCACCAAGGGTCTGGAGCCGGACAGTGGCCGTCTGCTGCAGGATGTGGCCCGCGAAGTGCTGGGTGACGAGATACCGTTGGCGGTCATCTCCGGTCCCACCTTTGCCAAGGAGTTGGCTGCCGGTCTGCCGACCGCCATCTCGGTCGCCTCGACTCACGACGAGTTTGCCGACGATCTCTCCCACCTGCTGCACTGTGGCCGCTCATTCCGGGTCTATACCAATCCGGACTTCATCGGTCTGCAGCTGGGCGGGGCGGTGAAGAACGTCATCGCCATCGGTGCCGGTCTTTCCGACGGGCTAGGGTTTGGCGCCAATGCCAGAACCGCGCTCATCACCCGGGGTTTGGTGGAGATGCAGCGTCTGGGTGCGGCGCTGGGTGCCGATGCCAAAACCTTTATGGGGATGGCGGGGCTCGGGGATCTGGTGCTCACCTGTACCGACAATCAGTCGCGCAACCGTCGCTTCGGGCTGGCCCTCGGGGCTGGCAAGGATGTGAACACCGCCATGACCGAGATCGGTCAGGTGGTGGAGGGGTATCGCAATACCAAAGAGGTGCATCTGCTGGCGGCCCGCTGCGGCGTCGAGATGCCCATCTGCGAGCAGATCTTCAAGGTGCTCTACGAGGGTAAGAACCCGAAAGAGGCGGCCATCGCCCTGCTGTCGCGAGACAAGAAGGACGAGTAATCTGCCGATTGTCCATGCAAAAGGCCCCGCCATCTGGCGGGGCCTTTTCTTTGCTGCAAGGGCTACAAATCAGTAGTAGGAGTGGTCGCCGCGCTGGTGCTCGGTGGCGTCTTTCACACCGTTGAGCTCACCCGGGAACTTCTCCAGCAGCTGCTTCTCGATCCCCTCTTTCAGGGTGTAATCGACCATGGAGCAACCGTTGCAACCGCCGCCAAACTGCAGGATGGCCAGTTTGTCTTCAGTCAGCTCGACCAGGGTGACTTTGCCACCGTGACCGGCCAGCATGGGGTTCACTTCGGACATCAACACGTACTCGATGCGCTCGATCAGCGGCGCGTCGTCGGCCACTTTACGCATCTTGGCGTTCGGTGCTTTCAGGGTGAGCTGGGAGCCCATCTGATCGGTCACGAAGTCGATGGTGGCATCCACCAGGAAGGGGGCGCTCAGGGGATCAACCATGCAGTCGAAGCCGCTGAAGGGCAGGTGTTGATCTTCCGGGTCCACGGCATCGGGCGGGCAATAAGATACGCCACACTCGGCATTCTGGGTTCCCGGATTGACCACAAACACCCGGATATTGGTGCCATCAGGCTGTTTTTCCAGCAGTTTACGGAAATGGGCCTGGGCGGCGTCGGAAATGCTGATCATCACTATCCTCATAAACCTGAGTGTACGACTAGGGTATTCATGATAACGCGGTTATTAATGCTTGGGTAGCATGCCGATGGCTACTTGCTGTGCCGCAGGGTACGACAGATTGCCCACACTTCTACCTTTGTGATGCCGCTCTCATGGAGCAGACGGCTGAGCTGACCGGCGGTGGCGCCTGTGGTCACAACGTCATCGAGCAGGGCGACATGACGGTATTTGTGGGAGCGGATCCGGAATGCCCCGCGCAGATTGCGCCGCCGCTGCCCGGCGCTCAGGGTTGTTTGTTGCGGGGTCGCCTTGATGCGCTGCAACAGAGTGTTGTCGCAGGGAATGTCGGTGAACTCGCCAAGGGCTTGCGCGATCTCCTCCGCCTGATTGAACCCGCGCCGCCACTGCCGCCACCAGTGAAGGGGAACCGGAATGATCGCTTCTGGCGGATTGCTGCTATCCAGATGATCGGCCAAGAGGCGTGCCAGTAGCGGCGCCAGCAGGATCTGGCCGGAATACTTAAGCTGGGGGATCAACATGGGATAGGGGGTTTGGTAGTCGCCAATCACCTGTAACCGCTCCCAGGGGGGAGGTCTGCGCTGGCAGCGACCACAGACCGGTATGCTCTCTTCTATATAGTCAGCCAGCGGTGCGGCGCAGAGGTGGCATCTCGGCTGTGACTGGTGCAGCGCCTGCCGACACCAGCTGCAGAGCAGGGGCTCGTTATCGCAAGGCTGATGACAGAGGAGGCAACTCCCTTGCCAGTCGCCGTGGTTGCCGAGCAGCGGGCTTGCTTTAGCGAGCAGTCGCTTTAACATGCTGACCCCAAGAGCATGAACAGGGATCTTGAGTCTAGATGAGCATATCGGTAGAGCAGTTTGGCCAGGGGCCCGATCTGGTGCTGTTGCACGGTTGGGGGATGAATGGTGCGGTCTGGCATGGTATTGCCCAACAGTTGGCGCCCCACTATCGGGTTCATCTGGTAGATTTGCCTGGTTTTGGCAACAGCCTGCTGGCAGACGAGGTGGATTACAGCCTGCCCTGGCTTGCCGAGCAGGTGGTCGCCATCTTGCCGCAGAAGTGTCATCTGCTTGGCTGGTCGCTCGGCGGTCTGGTGGCAAGCCAGTTGGCGCTGACGCATCCCGATCGGCTGCACTCCCTGATCACCGTGGCCAGCTCCCCCTGTTTCATGGCCCGTGATGAGTGGCCGGGGATCGCCCCCAAGGTTCTGACCGGCTTCAACCAGATGCTGGCGGGGGATTTTCGCCAGACCATAGAGCGCTTTCTGGCGATCCAGGCCATGGGCAGTGAACACGCCCGGGACGATATCCGTCAGTTGCGCCACTGGCTGGCCGAGCGCCCGGCGCCCCAGTTTGCCGCACTCGAGGCCGGGCTGACGCTGTTGGCCGAGATTGACCTGCGCGAACCGCTGCGGGAGCTGGATCTGCCCTGGTTGCGGATCTATGGCCGACTGGATTCATTGGTGCCCAAGGCAGCCATTCCCCTGCTGGACGATCTCTACCCTGCCAGCCGCAGCGTGACCCTCAATAAGGCCTCACACGCACCTTTTATCTCTCACCCTGACGAATTCATTGAAATCGTTCGAGATTTTGTTGGCTAAAAAACAGCCGGCAAGCTTCATTAATCCTCTGGTCTGGCGGATAATTAAGCTGTGACCAGAGGAGTAACACCATGCGTATTGATTCTGCTTTCAACAGCGGGGTACAGGGTTTTCAGCGAGCCGAGCAGATTGCCGACAAGGCATCCAATCAGATCGCCCGCCTCAACACCCCCAGCGGGGATCAGGTGCAAGTGACCGATGAGCTTGTCAATCTCAAGGTGGCCGAGCAGCAGGCTGGCGCTTCAGCCAAGGTAGTGCAGACCGCCAGCGAGATGATGGGAACCCTGATCGACATCCGGGTGTGAGATGAACATCAATGTCAGTCTGCCCCCTCTTATCCCGACACAGCTGCAACCCCAGGTGGAAGCGGCGAGGACGGATAATCGCCGGGCAGAACTGATCCCGCAGGCCCGAGCGGGCCAGGCCTCCGTTGCTGAATCCGAAGTCGGCTCCCAAAAAGAGAAATCCAAAGCCGGTCAGGCCTCCAGCAATCAGGCCTCCCAGAACAGCCGTGAAACCGGGCAATTAGCCCCGACGACACTGCCAGACAATCGCTTTGTCGAGGCAACCGGTGAGGATGGGCAGCGCAAGCAGCAAGATCCCAAACAACAGGAGCAGCAACAGCGGCAAGAGCAGCAGGTTCAGGATCTTATCGAGCGTGACAAGGAGGTGCGCACTCACGAGCAGGCGCACCAGTCTGCGGGTGGAGAGTACGCCAGCTCGCCCACCTATCAGTTTACGCAAGGGCCGGATGGCAAGCGTTATGCGACGGGTGGCGAAGTCCAGATCGATACCAGTGTCGTACCCGGTGACCCTGCCGCTACCATCGCCAAGATGCAGCAGATCCGCTCTGCAGCGCTGGCGCCTGCCGAGCCTTCTGCGCAGGATTTGGCCGTCGCGCGCAGCGCCGCCGCCAGTGAAGCCAAGGCGCGCAAAGAGCTGATGGCCGAGCAGAGCGCAAAATCGGGCGGCGTGCTGAGTGCCTATATGGACAAGCGCAACAGCGTCATCGCTGGCCACTATCGACAGGCTGTCAGCCCGGCCTCGACCCAGTCCCTCAGTCTGCATATCTGAATCCCCCCTCACCAAACTTTCAGCTGCTTTGCCTGTTTTGCAACTAACCTGAAGATCAGGCCCATTCCAATTTCACAGGAGCTGTCATGCATTTCGATGAAGTCAAAGCGGAAGATTTCACCACCTTCTCCCGTGTACCGCCTCCCCACCTGCAGATGGAGCAGTTTCTGATGCAGCTCGGAGGAGGGGGAACTGAAGGAACCAGTTTCAAGAAGAAAGTGATGCTGGCGGCTGGCTGGAGCCACACCGGCGTCGTCTCTTACGGCAAGTATCCGCAAGAGGCCTGCAAGGCATTCAACCGACTGCGGGAGGTGCTGGCCCAGCATGGAGAGCCCGAGAGCATTCTTGCTGCCTTGGCGCAGTGATCCAGAGCTTCGCGTGTAAAAAAGCCCCTTGCGGGGCTTTTTGCATTCAGAGGCGTTCGGGCGGTGTCGTTACTTTTTCGCTTTGGAGAGCGCCGCCGCGAAGGCGTTGCCCATGGCACCACCCATAGGGGGGCTTTGGCGCGGCTCATTTCTTGGTTTGGTGTTGCCAGCACTGCTGTTGCGCGCTTCAGCCGGCTTGCGGGCGGGTTGCCCTGCCTTTTCGTCGAGGCGCATGGTCAGACTGATCCGCTTGCGCGGGGCGTCCACTTCCAGCACCTTGACCCGCACAATGTCGCCCGCCTTGACCACCTCACGGGGATCCTTGACGAAACGGTCGGTCAGGGAGGAGATGTGCACCAGACCGTCCTGATGAACACCGATATCGACGAAGGCGCCGAAGTTGGTGACGTTGGTGACTACACCTTCCAGTACCATCTCTGGCACCAGGTCGCTGATCTGCTCCACACCTTCCTTGAAGGTCGCGGTTTTGAACTCGGGGCGCGGGTCGCGGCCCGGCTTGTCAAGCTCGCCGATGATGTCGGTGACGGTAGGTACGCCGAATTGCTCATCGGTGTAATCGGCCGGTTTCAGGCTGCGCAGCAGGCTGCTGTTGCCGAGCAGGCTCTCCACGGTCTGCTCCAGCTTGGCGAGGATCCGCTCCACGACCGGATAGGACTCCGGGTGTACCGCTGAGCTGTCGAGGGGATTGCTGCCGCCGCGAATGCGCAGGAAGCCGGCGCACTGTTCGAAGGCTTTGGGGCCGAGTCGGCTCACTTTCAGCAACTGCTGACGGCTCTTGAAGGCACCGTGCTCATCCCGATAGGCGACGATGTTCTGGGCCAGCGTCTGGGAGAGGCCGGAAACCCGGTTGAGCAGGGCGACCGAGGCGGTGTTCACATCGACCCCGACCGCGTTCACGCAATCCTCAACCACGGCATCCAGTCGGCGGGCCAGCTGGCTCTGGCCGACGTCGTGCTGATACTGGCCCACCCCGATACTCTTGGGGTCGATCTTGACCAGCTCGGCCAGCGGGTCTTGCAGGCGGCGGGCGATGGAGACGGCGCCACGGATCGAGACATCGAGATCCGGGAATTCCTGGGAGGCGAGCTCGGAGGCGGAGTAGACCGAGGCCCCCGCTTCGCTGACTACTATCTTCTGCGCCTTGGCGGCGGGGTAGCGCTCGAACAGATCGCTTACCAGCCGGTCGGTCTCTCGCGAGGCGGTGCCGTTGCCGATGCTGATGAGCTCGACCTTGTGTTTCTGGCACAGCTCGCTCAGGGTCTTGAGGCTCTGATCAATCTGGCGTTTCGGTTCGAACGGATAGATGGTGGCGTGATCGACCAGCTTGCCGGTGGCATCCACCACGGCAACCTTGACCCCGGTGCGGATGCCCGGATCCAGCCCCATGGTGCAGCGCATGCCGGCCGGGGCCGCCATCAGCAGATCCTTGAGGTTCATGGCGAACACCTTGATCGCCTCCTCCTCTGCCGACTCGCGGATGCGACCGATCAGCTCGGTCTCCATCTGAAGCGACAACTTGATCTTCCAGGTCCAGCTCACTACCCCCTGCAGCCATTTGTCGGCCGGGCGGTTCTGCAGATTGAGCTTGAGGTGGTGGGCAATGATCCCTTCGCAGGGGCTGGCACTCTCGTCGTCACCGGTGACCAGCGCCAGATTGAGGATCCCCTCATTGCGGCCGCGCAGCATGGCCAGCACCCGGTGGGAGGGGGCCTTGTGCAGTGGTTCGTCGTGTTCGAAATAGTCCTTGAACTTGGCCCCTTCCTGCTCCTTGCCTGCCACCACGCGGGCGCGCAGGGTGGCATTTTGCCACAGGTAGTCGCGCAACTTCTCCAGCAGGTCGGCCTGCTCGGCGAAGCGCTCCATCAGGATATAGCGGGCGCCGTCGAGGGCAGCCTTGCTGTCGGCAATGCCCTGTTCGGGATTGAGGAAGGTGGCTGCAGCTTGCTCGGGATCCTGCATCGGGTCGCTGAGCAGCAGGTTGGCAAGCGGCTCCAACCCGGCTTCGATCGCCATCTGCCCCTTGGTGCGGCGCTTGGGCTTGTAGGGGAGGTAGAGGTCTTCCAGTCGGGTCTTGCTGTCGGCGCCATTCAATTCGCGCATCAGCTCGGGGGTCAGTTTGCCCTGCTCTTCGATGGAGCGAATGATCACCTGACGGCGATCTTCCAGTTCACGCAGATAGCCGAGGCGGCTCTCCAGAGTACGTAGCTGGCTGTCGTCCAGACCGCCGGTCACCTCTTTACGGTAACGGGCGATAAAGGGCACGGTCGAGCCTTCATCCAGCAGGCGCACTGCGGCCTGCACCTGCTCGGGGCGAGCATTGAGCTCACCGGCAATCTGTCTCTCTATGGTTTGCATCATGATGTTGTTGAGGGCCTCTGTGGTCGAGTCCGCGCCATCAGGCGCCAAGTGTGAGCACTATATGGGGTCGTGTTGCGGGATGCCACCCTGCGCCGGGGTCTGCACCAGTCAGACTGATAAGTCGCAGGGGAGAGCGCATATCTTGCCATTGCACCTGTGACCCAGGATGTGCCTGTGGCAAGCCGCTCACCAGTAGTCCGGCTATTTGGGGTAGCTGATCTCGTTGATATACCAGCAGACGTCACCAACTGGCGTACGGACGATGGCCTCATCACCGACCTCTTTCTTGAGCAGGGCGCGGGCCATGGGGGAGTCGATGGAGATGTAATCCTTGCGCTCGAAGATCTCGTCATAGCCGACGATGCGAAAGCGCTTGGTCTCGCCCTCTTCGTTTTCCACCTCGACCCAGGCGCCGAAGAAGACCTTGCCCTCCTGCGCCGGGGCATAGTCGACGATCCCCAGCTCTTCGAGACATTTGCGCAGGTAGCGCACCCGCCGGTCGATCTCCCGCAGCCGCTTCTTGTTGTACTGGTAGTCAGCATTTTCGCTGCGATCCCCCAGGCTGGCGGCCCATGCCACCTTCCTGGTGACCTCGGGGCGCTCCTGACGCCAGAGGAAATCGAGCTCTTCTTTCAGCTTGTTGTAGCCTTCGCGGGTGATCAGCTTTGTCTTCATGGTGATGCGGACCTGGTCAAAGAGGGGTATTCATCGCTAACTGCTCGGGAATATTAGCTTTTGTCCTCTGGCTGTCGAGAGAAATTGCGCCAGCTTGGCGGGAGCCATTCAGGATGTGGATGGCCAGCGCAGTGACTTGATGGCCGTCACGCTCTCGGGATGGGTAATAACCGGTAACATATTTGTGCTTTGCTCCCGCTATATCCCCCCCTAGTATTGGGGGCAGCTAAAGAATGAAGAGGCAAAGCAATGAGTCAGCAGCAATACAAGGTCCTGGTCGTGGACGATGACCTGAAATTACGTTCCCTGTTGGAACGCTATCTCACCGAGCAGGGATTCGTAGTGCGCGGCGTGGCCAATGGCGAGCAGGCCGATCGCTTGCTGACTCGTGAAAACTTCAGCCTGATGGTGCTCGACCTGATGCTGCCGGGGGAGGATGGGCTCTCCATCTGCCGCCGTCTGCGCGAGGCTGGCAACCAGATCCCGGTGCTGATGCTCACCGCCAAGGGGGATGAAGTGGATCGCATCGTCGGGCTCGAGATGGGGGCTGATGACTATCTGCCCAAGCCGTTTAACCCCCGCGAACTGCTGGCGCGGATCCGTGCCGTGCTGCGCCGCCATACCGTCGAGCTGCCGGGGGCCCCTTCTGCTGCAGAGAAGGTGGTCAACTTCGGCGCCTTTCAACTCAATCTGGCGACCCGCGAGCTGAGCCGGGATGGCGAGCCGATGGCGCTCACCAGCGGTGAATTTGCGGTGCTCAAAGTGCTGGTCAGCCATCCGCGTGAACCGCTCTCCCGCGACAAGCTGATGAATCTGGCCCGTGGCCGCGAATACACCGCCACCGAGCGCAGCATCGACGTGCAGGTCTCTCGCCTGCGCCGCCTGCTGGAACAGGATCCGGCCCAGCCCCGCTATCTGCAGACCGTCTGGGGTCTGGGGTATGTGTTCGTGCCAGATGGTGACGGTGCATGAAAAAGGTCGGCAGCATGTTCTCACGCATGCTCTGGTTTCTGGCCGCCGTTCTGGTGGTCTATCAAGCAGTCTCCTACGTCACCTTCTATAACTATCTGCTGGCACCAACCGTCAAGCAGATCAGTCACTTGCTGGCCAACCAGGTCAAGCTGATCTTTCCGGTCAACACTGAACAACTGGCACTGAGCGAAGATGCCGAGGCGCTGGTCTATGTGACGACCGGTACCGACATCTATACCCAGAGCGAGGCGGTGCAGCATGGCTTCAACGAGGCCAAGCCGTACCCCTATCTGGAGGAGAACATCAGCCGCGAGCTGGGTGGCCCGGCCAAGGTGCGGGTCGAGATCCAGGATCACTACATCATCTGGATCCAGCCGCCGCAGGCCAGCAAAATCTGGGTGCGGATCCCGCTGACCGAGATCGAAGATGACGATATCGAACCCCTCATCATCTATCTGAGCGTGCTGCTGGTGATCACCCTGTTTGCGGCCTGGCGCTTTGCCCGGCAGTTGGTGCGCCCGCTCGAGGATCTCGAAGCTGGCGCTGTTGCGGTGGCCAGAGGCCATTTCCCCGAGGCGCTGGGGGAGCTGGGTTCACGAGAAGTAAGGCGACTGACCCGCACCTTCAACCATATGTCGCACTCCATCAAGAGCCTGATCGAAGAGCGTAACCTGATGATGGCGGGGGTCTCCCATGATCTGCGTACCCCGCTGACCCGCATCCGGCTGGCGACCGAGATGATGTCCTCCGGTGACGAGTACCTCAAGGAGAGCATCAACGCCGACATTGATGAGTCCAATGCCATCATCGATCAGTTCATCGATTACATCCGCCCGGATGAGGGCCAGGATCTGGAGCCGATCGACCTGACCCAGCTGGTGCACGATACCTTGCTGATCTACTCGGAGCAGGGGCTGGAGGTCGATCTGGCGCTGCCGCAAGAGGCGGTGCGGGTGGCCTGCAATCCGGTCAGTATCCGGCGGGTGTTGAACAACCTCTCAAGCAACTCGCAGCGCTATGGGGCGAGCCGCTTGCATGCCGAGCTCAAGGACGATGGGCACTGGGTGCGCCTGCGCCTCTCCGATGATGGCCCCGGCATTCCGGAGCAGGACTATTCCCGGGTGCTCAAGCCGTTTACTCAGGGGAATGTGGCGCGTACCGTTGGCGGCAGTGGCTTGGGGTTGGCCATCGTGGCCAAGATAGTCGCCCAGCACCATGGCACTATCCGGTTGGGAAGCTCGGAGCTCGGCGGCCTGCTGGTCGAGATGCGGCTGCCGAAACATCAGCCACAGGAGTGGATGGATTGAGAGAAGGGCGTATCCGTGGATACGCCCTTCTGCATGGTCAGCTTTTGGTTTCGACTGATGCTCGATAGCGTTTGCCGTACTTGAGCTGCTGGATCAGCAGGGCGGCAACGATGAGCGCCAACCCGATGGGGGTGGCCGGATGGATGGCTTCGCCGATCAGCAGATTGAGCAGCACCAGTGAGGCAAACGGCGAGATAAAGATGAGGTTGCTGATGGGAGCCGTGTTGGTGGCATGGCGCAGCGCCATCAGCCAGAGCACGAAACCGAAGCCCATTTCGAACAGTCCCACATAGATGGCTCCAGCCCATCCCTGCCAGGCGGTCATGGCAAAATCGGAGAGCAACCAGGTTGCAACGACGATAAAAGGCAGGCTGATCATAAAGCCGAGCAACAGGCTGACGATGGGATCGCCCTGATTGCGGGTGTTGAGGATCCAGTAGCTGGCCCAGATGAGGGTCGAGACCAGCGCCAGCGTCACGCCGAGGGGGCTGTCGAACTGGAGGCCGAATACATCCCCTCTGGTGGCGATCACCAGTGCGCCAAAGTAGCCGAGCACGATGGCGACGCCATCGCGCCGACGCAGCTTCTGGCCGAGGAAGGGGACGGCCAGCAGACTGAGGGTAATGGCCCAGGTGTAGTTGAGGGTCTGTGCCTGCTGGGCAGGCAGCAGATCATAGGCTTTGAACAGCAACAGGTAATAGAGAAAGGGATTCAGCACGCCCAGAGTCAGGTAGTAGAAAGGGCGGGCCTTGATGTAGCTCCCCAGCAGCGGCAGTTTGCCCTGTTTGGCGACGACGGCTGTCAGCGTGAGAGTCGAGGTGAAGGCGGCCACAAGCAACAGTTGCACAGGTTCGAAATAGGCGAGGGAGATCTTGAAGGCTGTGGCGACCGTCGACCAGAGGGCAACGGCGCAAAGGCCATACTGATAGGCTTTCTTTTGATCTTTGAGCATGGGATGTCGTTCCACTGACAGAGGCAAGCGCACAGTCTACCAGTCTGCTTGTAACATTGTCGTTACCTTGGTGTCGGCAGCAGAGTGTGTTGCCGCAGGCGAGATCCATCTGTCACATAAAACTGCGCATAATCTGTTCGCTCTCCCTTGCGCAAATTTGAAAAATCCGTATAATCCCCTCCGCTTACCCATGAGGTAAGCCAGACGATATGTCTGCTGCTGAGTTTCCTGTTTACAGGAGCCAGCCATACAGTCCTCCCGATATGGGGGGAAACGTGAAAAATCACACCTCTGGCGGGAGCAATCTCGGTCGGGCGGTGTTGATTTATGTTCTTTTATCTATTGGAGCTCTGTCAATGCAGAACCAAAGAATCCGTATCCGCCTGAAGGCTTTTGATCATCGCCTGATTGATCAATCCACTGCGGAAATCGTTGAAACTGCTAAGCGCACTGGCGCGCAGGTTCGCGGTCCTATTCCGCTGCCGACTCGCAAAGAGCGCTTCACCGTCCTGATCTCCCCGCACGTCAACAAAGATGCGCGTGATCAGTACGAGATCCGCACTCACAAGCGTCTGGTAGACATCGTTGAGCCGACTGACAAGACCGTAGACGCCCTGATGCGTCTGGATCTGGCAGCTGGTGTAGACGTCCAGATCAGCCTGGGTTAATTACGGAAAGAGGTTGATAACAATGACAATCGGTCTTGTAGGTCGCAAAGTGGGTATGACTCGCATCTTCACTGAAGATGGCGTTTCTATCCCGGTGACTGTTATCGAAGTTGAAGCTAACCGTGTAACTCAGGTCAAATCTGTAGAAACCGACGGCTACAACGCTATTCAGGTTACCACTGGCGCCAAGAAAGCCAGCCGTGTGACCAAGCCGGAAGCTGGCCACTTCGCCAAAGCTGGTGTAGAAGCCGGTCGCGGTCTGTGGGAATTCCGCCTGAACAACGGTGAAACTTTCACTGTTGGTAGCGAGCTGAAAGTAGATCTTCTCGCTGACGTTAAGCTGGTAGACGTTACCGGCACATCCAAAGGTAAGGGCTTTGCTGGTACTGTTAAGCGCCACAACTTCCGCACCCAGGATATGACCCACGGTAACTCCTTGTCTCACCGCGTTCCGGGTTCTATCGGTCAGAACCAGACTCCGGGTCGTGTATTCAAGGGCAAAAAGATGGCTGGTCACATGGGTGCTGAGCGTGTAACGACTCAGAACCTGGAACTGGTTCGTGTTGACGCTGAACGCAACCTGCTGCTCATCAAAGGTGCAGTACCGGGTGCAACCAACGGCAACGTGATCGTCAAACCTGCCGTCAAAGCGTAACGTCTGAGGAGATAGTAATGGAATTGGTAATGAAAGACGCCAAGAGCGCTCTTGAAGTTTCCGAGACTACCTTCGGGCGCGAATTCAACGAAGCTCTGGTTCACCAGGTCGTCGTTGCATATGCCGCTGGTGCCCGTCAGGGTACTCGTGCGCAGCTGACTCGCTCTGAAGTGTCTGGTGGCGGCAAAAAGCCGTGGCGTCAGAAGGGTACTGGTCGTGCCCGTGCTGGCTCCATCCGTTCGCCCATCTGGCGTTCCGGTGGTGTGACTTTTGCTGCTAAGCCGCAAGATCACAGCCAGAAAGTAAACAAGAAGATGTACCGCGGCGCTATCCGTAGCATTCTGTCCGAGCTGGTACGTCAAGAGCGCCTGATCGTTGTTGAGAAGTTCGGCATCGAAGCTCCGAAGACCAAAGAACTGATCGCCAAGCTGAAAGAAATGGAACTGACTGACGTTCTGATCGTGACTGCTGAAGTCGATGAGAACCTGTTCCTGGCTGCTCGCAACCTGTACAAAGTTGACGTGCGTGACGTTGCCGGTATCGACCCGGTCAGCCTGATCGCTTTCGACAAGGTTCTGATGACTGCTGACGCAGTTAAGCAAATCGAGGAGATGCTGGCATGATCCGTGAAGAGCGTCTGCTGAAAGTTCTGAAGGCTCCGCACATCTCTGAAAAGAGCACCATGGTTGCAGAAAAGCAGAACACTATCGTGTTCAAAGTTGCTGTTGATGCTACCAAGGCGGAAGTCAAAGCTGCAGTTGCGAAACTGTTCGAGGTCGAAGTTGAGACCGTCCGTACCCTGAACATGAAGGGTAAGACCAAGCGCGCAGGTGCACGCGTAGGCCGTCGTTCCGATTGGAAAAAGGCTTATGTGACCCTGAAAGCTGGTCAGGACATCGACTTCATGGGCGCAGCCGAGTAAGAGGAGTTCTCAAAAATGGCAATCGTTAAGTGCAAGCCTACTTCTCCGGGCCGCCGCCACGTCGTCAAGATCGTCAATCAAGAGCTGTACAAGGGCAAGCCCTTCGCCGCTCTGCTGGACAGCAAAAGCAAGTCCGGTGGTCGTAACAACAACGGCCGTATCACTACCCGTCATATCGGTGGTGGTCACAAGCAGCACTACCGTATCGTCGACTTCAAGCGCGACAAAGACGGTATCCCGGCTAAAGTAGAGCGCCTGGAATACGATCCGAACCGTACCGCTAACATCGCTCTGGTGTTGTATGCAGACGGTGAGCGTCGTTACATCCTGGCTCCGAAAGGCCTGAAAGCTGGTGACGCGATCGCTTCTGGTGCTGATGCAGCCATCAAGGTAGGTAACGCCCTGCCGATGCGCAACATCCCGGTTGGTTCTACCGTTCACGCTGTAGAGATGAAGCCTGGTAAAGGTGCCCAGCTGGCTCGTTCCGCTGGTACTTTCATCCAGATCCTGGCTCGTGAAGGTAACTATGTAACTCTGCGTCTGCGTTCCGGCGAAGTACGTAAAGTTCTGGCCGAGTGCCGCGCTACCATCGGTGAAGTCGGTAACTCCGAGCACATGTTGCGTCAACTGGGTAAAGCCGGTGCAAACCGCTGGCGTGGTATTCGTCCGACCGTTCGCGGTATGGCGATGAACCCGGTTGACCACCCGCACGGTGGTGGTGAGGGTCGTAACAAGGGCATGCAGCCTGTGTCCCCATGGGGCCAGAAGGCTAAAGGCTTCAAGACCCGTAAGAACAAGCGTACCGACAAGTACATCGTACGTCGTCGTAACAAGTAATTGTTAACATAGAGGAATCACCATGCCACGTTCTCTCAAGAAGGGTCCATTTATTGACCTGCACTTGCTGAAGAAGGTAGAGAAAGCGGTGGAAAGCGGGGATAAAAAGCCGGTTAAAACCTGGTCCCGTCGTTCAATGATCATCCCGAACATGATCGGTTTGACCATCGCTGTCCATAATGGTCGTCAGCACGTTCCGGTTTTCGTTACCGAAGAAATGATCGGTCACAAACTGGGTGAATTCGCACCGACTCGTACTTATCGCGGCCATGCTGCTGATAAGAAGGCTAAGAAGCGCTAAGGGATAAATGATGGAAGCTATCGCTAAACACCGTTATGCCCGTACTTCTGCCCAGAAAGCTCGTCTGGTAGCCGATCAAGTACGTGGTCTGTCCGTAGACAAGGCTCTGAATATCCTGACCTTCAGCCCGAAAAAGGCTGCAGTGCTGGTTAAGAAAGTGCTGGAATCTGCCATTGCAAACGCTGAGCACAACGAAGGCGCCGATATCGACGCGCTGCGTGTTGCTACTATCATGGTCGACGAAGGTCCCTCCATGAAGCGCATCCGTCCGCGTGCCAAAGGTCGTGCGGATCGTATCCTCAAGCGTACCGCTCACATCACTGTAGTGGTATCCGACGCTAAGGCTGGGAGATAAGCAATGGGTCAGAAAGTACATCCTAATGGCATTCGCCTGGGTATTACCAAGCCTTGGAATTCTACCTGGTTCGCGAACACCAAAGACTTCGCTGACAACCTGTACAGCGATTTTCAAGTACGCCAGTTCCTGACCAAGGAACTGAAAAACGCGTCCTTGTCCAAGATCACCATTGAGCGTCCGGCCAAGAGCATCCGTGTGACCATTCACACCGCTCGTCCGGGTGTTGTCATCGGTAAGAAAGGCGAAGACGTTGAGAAACTGCGCAAAGCTGTAGCCACTATTGCTGGCGTGCCTGCTCAGATCAACATTTCCGAAGTCCGCAAGCCGGAGCTGGATGGCAAACTGGTTGCCGACAGCATCACTTCCCAGCTGGAGCGTCGTGTAATGTTCCGTCGTGCTATGAAGCGCGCCGTACAGAACGCAATGCGCCTGGGTGCCAAGGGCATCAAAGTGGAAGTTTCCGGTCGTCTGGGCGGCGCTGAAATCGCGCGTACCGAATGGTACCGTGAAGGTCGTGTGCCGTTGCACACCCTGCGTGCCGACATCGACTACGCAACTTCTGAAGCCCACACCACTTACGGTGTGATCGGCGTTAAAGTTTGGATCTTCAAGGGCGAAGTTCTGGGCGGTCTGGCTGCTGTTAACGCTGCCGCTGCTCAAGAGCAAGCTCCTGCAAAGCCCAAGCGTGACAACAAGCGCCGCGCTGCTAAGTAAGGAGATTCGGTAAATGTTGCAACCTAAGCGTACTAAATTCCGCAAGACCCACAAGGGTCGTAACCGCGGTCTGGCCACCTCTGGTAACGAAGTATCCTTCGGTACCTTTGGCCTGAAGGCGACATCCCGTGGTCAACTGACTGCTCGTCAAATCGAAGCAGCCCGTCGTGCCATGACCCGTCACGTTAAGCGTCAAGGTAAGATCTGGATCCGTGTGTTCCCGGACAAGCCCATCACCGAAAAGCCCCTCGAAGTTCGTATGGGTAAAGGTAAGGGTAACGTGGAATACTGGGTTTGCCCGATCCAGCCTGGCAAGGTTCTGTACGAGATGGACGGTGTACCTGAGGCTCTGGCGCGTGAAGCGTTTGCCCTGGCCGCAGCTAAGCTGTCTGTTCAGACCACTTTCGTAATTAAGACGGTGATGTGATGAAAGCCCAAGATCTGCGTCAAAAGAGCGTCGAAGAACTGAACCAGGAGCTGCTGGGCCTGCTGCGTGAGCAATTCAACATGCGCATGCAAGCGTCCACCGGCCAGCTGGCTCAGACTCACACTCTGAAACAAGTGCGTCGTGACGTCGCACGTATCAAGACTGTACTGACTGAGAAGGCAGGTGCGTAATGACTGACAAGATCCGTACTCTGCAAGGTCGTGTAATCAGCGACAAGATGGACAAGTCCATCACTGTTGCTATCGAGCGCAAGGTAAAGCACCCGATCTACGGTAAGATCATCAAGCGCACTACCAAGCTGCACGTGCATGACGAAAACAACGAGTGCAAAGCTGGTGACCTCGTGGAAATCCGCGAATGCCGCCCGCTGTCCAAGACCAAGTCCTGGACCCTGGTTGCCGTTGTAGAAAAGGCCTAATCGGTACTTTGTAGTCCAAGCGGCCCCTTTCAGGGGCCGTTTGTTTTTTAGGCTACCTTTTCTGAAAATCCTGTGTTATAGTTTCGCGCCTTTTGAAGGCAGCCAGATCCCATTAGGGATAAGAAGTAAACAAAGCGGAGCACTAAGATGATCCAGATGCAAAGTATGCTGGGTGTTGCCGACAACTCCGGCGCTCGCAGTGTAATGTGTATTAAGGTTCTGGGTGGCTCGCACCGCCGTTACGCCGGCATCGGCGACATCATCAAGGTTTCCATCAAGGAAGCCATTCCTCGCGGTAAAGTGAAGAAAGGTGATGTGTATAACGCGGTGGTCGTACGCACCCGTAAAGGCGTTCGTCGTCCGGACGGCTCTGTCATCCGTTTCGACAACAATGCGGCTGTGTTGCTTAACAACAACCAACAGCCAATCGGTACTCGTATTTTTGGCCCGGTGACCCGTGAACTGCGTAATGAGAAGTTCATGAAGATTGTGTCCCTGGCACCCGAAGTACTGTAAGGAGTCGAACGATGGCAGCTAAAATCCGTCGCGAAGACGAAGTGATTGTTCTTACCGGCAAAGACAAGGGCAAGCGTGGCAAAGTCACTCAAGTCCTGATTGCAAAAGGTAAGGTAATCGTGGAAGGCATCAACCAGGTGAAGAAACACCAGAAGCCGGTACCCGCACTGGGTCAGGCTGGCGGTATCGTCACCAAAGAAGCCCCCATCGATGTATCAAACGTAGCGCTGTTCAACTCTGCCACTGGCAAAGCTGACCGCGTTGGTTTCCGGATTGAAGACGGCAAAAAAGTCCGTTTCTTCAAATCCACCGGCGAACTTGTGAAGTAATTGGAGTTTAACGATGGCGAAACTGCATGATTACTACAAATCCGATGTAGTAAATGAACTGTCCAAGCAGTTCGGTTACAAGACTATCATGCAAGTCCCTCGGATCGAGAAAATCACCCTGAACATGGGTGTTGGTGAAGCGATCTCTGACAAGAAATTGCTGGAAAATGCTGCTGCCGATATGGCTGCCATTTCCGGTCAGAAGCCGCTGATCACCAAAGCTCGCAAATCTGTTGCGGGCTTCAAGATTCGTGAAGGCTACCCGATAGGTTGTAAAGTAACCCTGCGTGGCGAGCGTATGTGGGAGTTCCTGGAACGGCTGATCTGCATCTCCGTACCGCGTATCCGTGACTTCCGTGGCCTGAACGCTAAAGCGTTCGACGGTCGTGGTAACTACTCCATGGGCGTGCGTGAGCAGATCATCTTCCCGGAAATCGACTATGACAAAGTCGATCGCGTCCGTGGTCTGGATATCACCATCACCACTTCCGCGAATACCGATGAAGAAGGCCGTGCTCTGCTGGCTGCCTTTAACTTCCCATTCCGCAAGTAAGGTTAGGGTTATGGCTAAAACATCCATGAAAGCGCGCGAAGCAAAGCGTGCCAAGCTGGTAGCCAAGTACGCGACCAAGCGTGCCGAGCTGAAAGCTATCATCGTTGACATGAACGCTTCTGAAGAAGCGCGTTGGGATGCTGTACTGCAACTGCAACAGCTGCCCCGTGATTCCAGTCCGTCCCGCCAGCGTAACCGTTGCAATATTACTGGTCGTCCGCACGGTTTCCTGCGCAAGTTTGGCCTGTCTCGCATCAAGGTGCGTGAGCATGCCATGAAGGGCGAAATTCCGGGCCTGAAGAAGGCTTCTTGGTAACGAATCTCGGGAGTTAGACTTATGAGCATGCAAGATCCGATCGCGGATATGCTGACCCGCATCCGTAACGGTCAGGCGGCGAGCAAAGTTGCGGTTTCCATGCCTTCTTCCAAGCTGAAAGTGGCTATCGCCAAAGTGCTGAAAGAAGAAGGTTACATCGCTGGCTACTCCGTAGCTGGTGACGTGAAGCCGGAACTGGAAATTGAACTGAAATATTTCCAGGGCAAGCCAGTTGTAGAACTGATCCAACGCGTAAGCCGTCCAGGCCTGCGTATTTACAAGCGCACTACTGATCTGCCGAAAGTTATGGGCGGTCTCGGTGTTGCTATCGTGTCCACGTCTAAAGGTGTGATGACTGACCGTGCTGCTCGCAAAGCAAGCATGGGCGGTGAGATCATCTGCTACGTCGCTTAATAGGAGGTAGGAAATGTCTCGTGTTGCTAAGGCACCCGTCACTATTCCTGCTGGCGTAGAGGTGACTCTGAACGGCCAGGAACTGACCATCAAAGGTGGTAAAGGTTCTCTGGTTCGCTCTATTCACGCCGGTGTAGAAGTGACCAAAGAAGACAATGTACTGAAGTTCGCCCCGCGCGGCAGCATCGCTGGTGCTGACGCTCAGGCCGGTACTGCCCGTGCATTGGTCAACAACATGGTAATCGGTGTTACCCAAGGCTTCGAGCGCAAGCTGCAGCTGGTTGGTGTAGGTTATAAAGCCTCCATCAAGGGCAATGCTGTTGCGCTGGCTCTGGGCTTCTCTCACCCGGTAGAGCATGCGCTGCCGGCTGGTGTGACCGCTGAGTGCCCGACTGCTACAGAAATCGTTCTGCGTGGCGTCGACAAGCAGCTGGTTGGCCAAGTCGCCGCCGATATCCGTGCTTACCGCGCTCCGGAGCCCTACAAGGGCAAGGGTGTACGCTATGCCAACGAGCAAGTGCGTACTAAAGAAGCTAAGAAGAAGTAAGGTAACACTATGGACAAGAAAGCAGCTCGTCTCCGTCGTGCTACTCGTGCTCGGAAAAAGATGCAGGAACTGGGAGCTACCCGTCTGGTTGTTCACCGTACCCCGCGTCATATCTATGCGCAGGTTATTGCAGCCAACGGTTCCGAAGTTCTGGCCTCTGCTTCCACAGTAGAGAAAGCCATCAGTGAAGCTCTGAAATACACCGGTAACGCAGATGCTGCTACCGCTGTAGGTAAGGCTATCGCTGAGCGTGCTATTGCCAAAGGCGTTCAGAACGTATCTTTCGATCGTTCCGGTTTCAAGTATCACGGTCGCATCGCTGCCCTGGCAGCTGCCGCACGTGACGCTGGTCTTCAGTTCTAAGCTAGGAGTCGAAGATGGCTAAAGTCGAATCTCAAGCCGGCGAACTGCAAGAAAAGCTCATTGCAGTAAACCGTGTTTCGAAAACTGTTAAAGGTGGTCGTATCATGTCCTTCACCGCGTTGACCGTGGTGGGTGATGGTAACGGCCGTGTAGGTTACGGTTACGGTAAAGCCCGTGAAGTTCCGGCTGCTATTCAAAAAGCAATGGAACAGGCTAAGCGTAACCTGAACAAGGTTGAGCTGAACAACGGCACTCTGCACCACCCGGTGCGTGGTGTTCACTCTGGCTCCACCGTGTTCATGAAGCCGGCCTCCCAAGGTACTGGTATCATTGCAGGCGGCGCCATGCGTGCTGTTCTGGAAGTTGCCGGTATCCACAACGTGCTGGCCAAGACCTACGGTTCCACCAACCCAATCAACGTTGTTCGCGCTACTGTAGACGCTCTGGTTCACGGTCAATCACCGGAACAGATCGCTGCCAAGCGTGGTCTGCGCGTTGAAGAAATTCTGGGGTAATGCGACATGGCTAACACTGTAAAAGTAACTCAAACTCGCAGCTCTATCGGCCGTCTGCCAAAGCACAAGGCGACTCTGCGTGGTCTGGGTCTGCGTCGCATTGGTCACACCGTTGAGCTGGAAGATACTCCTTGCGTACGCGGCATGATCAACCAGGTTTATTACATGGTTAAGGTGGAGGGCTAAGCATGCGTCTGAACACTCTGTCTCCGGCCGCTGGTTCCAAGCCTGAAAAACAACGTCGTGGTCGTGGTATCGGCTCCGGCCTGGGCAAGACTGGTGGTCGTGGTGTTAAAGGCCAGACCTCTCGTTCCGGTGGCGGTAAAGTCCGCAACGGTTTCGAAGGCGGCCAGATGCCTTTGAAAATCCGTCTGCCGAAGTTCGGTTTCTTCTCTCGCAAATCTTTGGTTTCTGCCGAAGTGCGTCTGAACGAAATCGCCCTGGTAGAAGGTGATGTGGTCGACCTGAGCACTCTGAAGCAAGCCGGTGTTGTTACTAAGAACATCGTGTTCGCTAAAGTTGTTCTGTCAGGCAACATTGACCGTGCTGTGACCGTTCGTGGTCTGTCCGTCACCAAAGGTGCACGCGCAGCCATCGAGGCCGCTGGCGGTAAAATCGAGGAATAATCAGTACAATGGCTAAGAAACCAGGATTGGATGTTAAAGCACAGGGTGGTCTGAGTGAACTGAAGAGCCGTCTGCTCTTCGTTCTCGGGGCGATTATCGTTTTCCGTGCAGGCTCTTATGTGCCGATTCCTGGTATTGACGCCGCCGTACTGGCCGAGTTGTTCCAGCAACAGAAGGGCACCATCATTGAGATGTTCAACATGTTCAGTGGTGGTGCACTCTCGCGTGCTTCTATTCTTGCGTTGGGGATCATGCCGTACATTTCGGCGTCGATCATTATCCAGCTGCTGACAGTGGTTCACCCCGCTCTTGCTGAACTCAAGAAAGAAGGTGAATCCGGCCGTCGCAAGATTAGCCAATATACCCGTTGGGGCACGCTGGTTTTGGGAACTTTCCAGGCCATTGGTATTGCAACCGGTCTGCCGAATATGATGCATGGACTCGTGACTAATCCGGGTCTAGGCTTCTATTTCACAGCGGTTGTGAGTCTGGTCACCGGTACCATGTTTTTGATGTGGTTGGGTGAGCAGATTACCGAGCGTGGGATTGGTAATGGTATCTCGTTGATTATTTTCACAGGTATCGTTGCTGGTCTGCCGCATGCCATTGGCGCTACGGCCGAACAGGCACGTCAAGGGGAATTGCACATCCTGCTGTTGTTGTTGCTGGGCTTGATTGTTTTCGCAGTGACTTACTTTGTGGTGTTCGTAGAGCGTGGTCAGCGTCGTATCGTCGTTAACTATGCCAAGCGTCAACAAGGCCGCCAGGTATTTGCCGCGCAAAGCACACACCTGCCGTTGAAAGTGAATATGGCTGGTGTGATTCCTGCGATTTTCGCATCCAGTATCATCCTCTTCCCGGGGACCATTACCTCTTGGTTTGGTCAGGGTGAGGGTAAAGTAGCTGATATCTTGCAACAGGTCTCTATGGTCCTGCAGCCGGGTCAACCGCTTTACGAGATGCTGTATGCAGCAGCCATTATCTTCTTCTGCTTCTTCTATACCGCGCTGGTGTTCAACCCCCGCGAGACAGCAGATAATCTGAAGAAGAGTGGAGCCTTTATCCCGGGGATTCGCCCGGGCGAGCAGACAGCACGTTACATCGATAAGGTTATGACTCGCCTGACATTGGCAGGTGCGCTCTATATAACCTTTATCTGTCTGGTACCCCAGTTCTTGATGACTGCCTGGAACGTACAGTTCTACTTCGGTGGCACTTCGCTGCTGATTATCGTGGTAGTTATCATGGACTTCATGGCTCAGGTACAAACCCATATGATGTCTCATCAATATGGCGACGTCCTGAGGAAGGCCAACCTGAAGGGCTACGGCCGCTAAAGGTCGGCGTAGTTACGGAGTTAAGCAATGAAAGTTCGTGCTTCCGTTAAGGCAATCTGCCGTAACTGCAAAATCATCAAGCGTCACGGTGTGGTGCGTGTGATTTGCAGCGAGCCAAAGCATAAACAGCGCCAAGGCTAATTTTTTACGGTTAGTACTTGCAACAAATAGTTGTGCTGGCTAATATAGCCAGCCAACTTTTGTTGTGTATTGGTTGACCGCCACGTATCCGCTCACGGGCTTTGTGGTGGTCGTAATCTACTATATGTAGGAGTGAATAGTGGCCCGTATCGCTGGCATTAACATTCCTGACCATAAGCATGCAGTCATCGCTTTGACTGCGATTTATGGCGTCGGTCGTACCCGCTCCAAGGCCATCTGTGCCGCAGCCGGTATCGCTGAGAATGTGAAAATTAAAGACCTGGACGAAGCTCAGATCGAGAGTCTGCGTGAACAAGTAGGTAAATTCACCGTTGAAGGTGACCTGCGTCGTCAGATTTCCATGAACATCAAGCGATTGATGGATCTGGGTTGCTACCGTGGTTTGCGTCACCGTCGTAGCCTGCCTGTTCGTGGTCAACGTACCAAGACCAACGCTCGTACCCGTAAGGGTCCGCGCAAGGCTATCAAGAAGTAACGGGAAGGTAGAAAATGGCTAAAACTCCGACTCGTGCTCGCAAGCGCGTTAAAAAGCAAGTGAGCGACGGTATTGCGCACGTTCATGCATCTTTCAACAACACAATCGTGACCATTACTGACCGTCAGGGCAATGCTCTGTCTTGGGCTACTTCTGGTGGTTCCGGTTTCCGTGGTTCTCGTAAGTCCACCCCGTTCGCTGCTCAGGTAGCTGCCGAGCGCGCTGGTGAGATGGCCAAAGAATATGGCGTCAAGAACCTGGAAGTCATGGTCAAAGGTCCGGGTCCCGGTCGTGAGTCTTCCATCCGCGCCCTGAACGCGGCTGGTTTCCGCATCACTAACATTACTGATGTGACTCCGATCCCGCACAACGGTTGTCGTCCTCCCAAGAAGCGCCGCGTATAACGCTGTAGCTACTTGGTCTAGGATTGTTGGAGAAAGAAGATGGCAAGATATATCGGTCCTAAGCTTAAGCTTAGCCGTCGTGAGGGCACCGACCTCTTCCTGAAGTCAGGTGTTCGTGCGATTGATTCTAAGTGCAAGATTGACACCGCCCCTGGTCAGCACGGTGCGCGTAAAGCGCGCCTGTCCGACTACGGTGTTCAGCTGCGCGAGAAACAAAAAGTTCGTCGTATCTACGGCGTATTGGAAAAACAGTTCCGCAACTACTACCGCGACGCTGCCCGTCAAAAGGGTAACACCGGTGAAAACCTGTTGCAGCTGCTGGAAGGTCGTTTGGACAACGTTGTTTACCGTATGGGCTTCGGCGCTACCCGTGCTGAATCTCGTCAGCTGGTGAGCCACAAGGCCATCATGGTAAACGGTCGCGTTGTGAACATTCCTTCTTTCCAGGTTTCCCCTGAGGACGTGATCTGCGTTCGTGAGAAGGCTAAGAAGCAAGCGCGTATCAAAGCTTCCCTGGAAGTTGCTGGTCAGCGTGAGAAGCCGACTTGGGTAGAGGTTGACGCCGCTAAAATGGAAGGTGCTTTCAAGCGTCTGCCAGAGCGTTCCGACCTGTCTGCCGACATTAACGAACAGCTGATCGTCGAGCTTTACTCCAAGTAAAGCTAGCTTCTAAAGAGAGGACACAATGCTGGGTTCTGTAACAGATTTTCTTAAACCGCGGCTAGTTGACATCGAGCAAGTTAGCCCGACTCATGCGAAAGTGACTCTTGAGCCACTCGAGCGTGGCTTTGGTCACACGCTGGGCAACGCCCTGCGTCGTATTTTGCTGTCATCTATGCCCGGTTGTGCAGTTACTGAAGTCGAAATTGACGGGGTACTGCATGAGTACAGCAGCAAAGAAGGTGTACAGGAAGACATTCTTGAAATCCTGCTCAACCTGAAAGGTATCGCTGTGAAGCTGGAAGGCAAGGACGAGGTAACTCTGTCCCTGACCAAGTCTGGAACAGGCCCCGTTACCGCTGGTGATATCACTCACGGTGATGAAGTCGAGATCGTAAACCCGGAGCACGTAATCTGCCATCTGACTGGTGCCAATGCTGAAATCAGCATGCGCCTGAAAGTTCAGCGTGGTCGTGGTTATGTGCCTGCTTCTGCTCGTGTTCACAACGATGACGAAGAGCGCCCTATTGGTCGCCTGCTGCTGGACTCCGCGTTCAGCCCCATCGTTCGTATTGCCTACAATGTTGAGGCAGCACGTGTGGAACAGCGTACCGACTTGGACAAGCTGGTCATCGACATGGAGACCAATGGTACCCTGGATCCTGAAGAAGCCATCCGTCGTTCTGCCACTATCTTGGCCGAGCAACTGGAAGCCTTCGTGGATCTGCGCGATGTCAGCGTGCCCGAGAAGAAAGAAGAGAAACCCGAGTTTGATCCGATTCTGCTACGTCCTGTCGATGATTTGGAGCTGACAGTTCGTTCTGCGAACTGTCTGAAGGCAGAAGCTATCCACTATATTGGTGATCTGGTACAGCGTACCGAAGTTGAGTTGCTTAAGACTCCTAACCTCGGTAAGAAGTCCCTGACTGAGATCAAGGACGTGTTGGCCTCCCGTGGTCTGTCTCTTGGCATGCGCCTTGAGAACTGGCCGCCCGCCAGCATCGCTGACGAGTAATCCAGATTACGGGTTTCACAGATTTAGTTAGAAGGATAAGGTCATGCGCCATCGTTTGAGTGGTCGTCAACTGAACCGGAACAGCAGCCATCGTCAGGCAATGTTCCGCAACATGGCCAGCTCCCTGGTTCGTCATGAGATCATCAAGACGACTCTGCCTAAGGCAAAAGAGCTGCGTCGTGTAGTTGAACCGCTGATCACCCTTGCCAAGACTGATAGCGTTGCTAATCGTCGCCTGGCATTTGCCCGTACTCGCGACAACGCGATCGTGGCTAAGCTGTTCAATGAACTGGGCCCGCGCTACCTGGAGCGCGCCGGCGGTTATACTCGCATTCTGAAATGCGGTTTCCGTGCAGGCGACAACGCCCCTATGGCTTATATTGAGCTGGTAGACCGCCCGGCCGCTGCTGAAGCAGCTGCTGAGTGATAAAGAAAAAGCCGGGCTTGTCCCGGCTTTTCTTTTCATGAATTCTGATACTGCCTCAACTGCCTCAACTGCCTCAACTGCCTCAACTGCCTCAACTGCCTCAACTGCCTCAACTGCCTCAACTGCCTCAACTGCCTCAACTGC
>NZ_JBFODM010000037.1:0-93296 GCF_040908325.1 Aeromonas sp. R4-1 | reverse complement strand
GGGTAAAACGGCTCGATGACTTCCACCATGTTTTGCCATGGTAGAATCTGCTCCATGCGGGACAAGAAAATCTCTTTTCTGGTCTGACGGCGCTTACTGCTGAATTCACTGTCGGCGAAGGTGAGCTGATGACTCATGATGAACCCTTTTTCATGGCTCCAGATGACAAACATGATCTCATATCAGGGACTTGTTCGCACCTTCCTTAACTTATACTTTAATATGTTTAATCCGTAATGAAGGCGAAAAAGGGTTATGACCTCTATCGCACTTACAATTCCTACTGTAACAAATATTCATCGATAATAACCGTACTCTTTGCCTATGTCTGGAGATCAGTCTGGCTGGCGATCGTCAACAGCCCATCTTCGTTAACCAGCGCGGTGAGGAGATAGGTGCCGGGGGTCTCCCCGGCGATCAGTTTGTGATGCAACATGATTAGGCTCCATACGCCATCGCCCCACCGCGTTGGATGCAGCAGGGTAGGCGAGCTATTTGGTTAATGGGTTACTGAATGGGGTGTGATCGCAGGCTTGGTTGGCAGTGTTCAGGCCGCCAAGGTGTGCGGGGTGTAGTCGTGCAACGGAACGTGGTAACTGGTCGCCAGCAGGGTGCCGAACTGGATTAGCCAGCGGTGATCCGGGTGGTCGCACAGCCATTGTGCCAGGGCGTCGCCCCGTTCGTTTTCATAGCGCAGGTAGAGGGCATAACCGTTCACCGGCTGGCCTTGGTCATGCACCACTTCAATTTGGCCATTGTGCTCAAGGTAAGCCTCCAGCTCGATAGCGATCACGGCGTTAATCATCTTCGGTCTCCTTGTCAGGGATGGGGTCACTCTCCACGGCATAGCCGCGATGGATGCAGATGCGTTGCAGGTCAGCCAAGAAGCTTGCCAGCACGCGGGGTTGCTCGGTGAGCGGCACCGGCCCTGCTTGGCAATGCCAGAAGCAATTGCGTTTGGGGTCGATGCAGATCTCATCTCTCGGCTGGCTCATGGTGTGCCAGTCCTCAGCATTAGTGAGAGAGAGCAGTTGCCACTGCACGCCAGACCAACGCACTTGTAAGGTGACTGTGCGGGCTGGTGGGCTATCCGGTGTCAGGTGCAGCAGCCAACGCTGACCACTGCGAGTGGGGGTTAGCTTGGCGCTGGTGGCGACTTGTCCCAGCCACTGGCGTGAGTAGTGGGAGAGCGCTAATTCTTGGATCATCGTGACCTCCTAATCTCCTGCGACCGTGACGCTGAAGCATTCCAACCGGCAGTAGGCAATGAAGTTGCTTTGCCAGATGTCGAACAATTCCCGCGCTTCGGCCAGCCGCAGCGGTCCCCAGCCCAACATGGTGTGTTCCCCATCGAGGAAGTTGAAATCGAGCTCCTTGCCGAGCTCCGTATCTTGGCCCTGCCCCTGGTAGCTGAAGTCGGTGACGTAATCGAACAGCCAGCCATCGAGCCCACGGATCAGGCGGATCTCGACTGGGTGCACACCACCTTGTTCGACGCTGTAGCCGGGGTTACGAAAGTTGAAGGTCAGTTGGGTTAAGCGATCGATATTGAGCTCGGTTTTAGCGACTTCCTGGTCGAGCAGAACCAGCAATGCTTGGGCTACGGGCAGGGCAAAGCCGCCCCGGAAAAAGGGAATAGTCATGATGTACTCCTTGTAGGGGTTAATCTTGGCCGAACAGATCGCGCATTTTTCTGGCCGCACGGGCACGGATCTGGGTGTCAATAAAGGCGGTAATACTGGCGAGTGCCGCACTTAGCACCGCGATGTCATCGGTGAGCCCCATAGGCAGCACATCCGGGATCGCATCGATGGGCGAGATAAAGTAGGCCAACGCGCTGTAGATCAGCAGCTTGGCCCAGAGCGGCAGGTCATCCTTCTGGCTGGTGTAGTAGAGCAACAGGCAGGTTTCAATAAAGGGCCGACCGGCACGCTTGGCAAAGGCGCAGAGCTTGCGCCAAAAGCCTTGCTGGTCGAACGGCTCGCATTCGGGAGGAATACAGGGGGGCATAGTGTGTCTCCTTCACAGGTGGGTGAATGGCAGAAATGAAAAGAGGAGGCAAATGCCTCCTCTTGGATGGGAATGGGTGTGAACTATTGGTCCCACATCAAGCAGTCAAACTCGGGGGTATTGGTGGCGGGCAGTACAGCGGCGACCTCTTTGGTTGGCAGTGCGAGTTGCTTGCCGTCAGCCGTCAAAATGCGGATCGACTTGGCCTTGCGTAGCTTGTCCCACATGTCGAAGAAATTGTTCTCACCGACACGGGACTCGGTCTCATAGGGCGCATCGTATTGGCTGCCATCGACGATGATGGTGAAAGCTTGCCCAGCATAAGAGCCGTACTCCTTGCCCTGCACGGTAGCCGTCATGCTGACCTTGCGGGTGTCATTACAGGCGATATAGAGGTTGTTTTGCTCGTTGACCACCGCCGTGTATTGAGCCTGTAAATCCAATTGTGTAACCGCCCACGAATAAGTAACTTTTTCAAAAGGATACCTTCGTGGGTAAGCAAATGGACCAAGACACACTCAAAGCACTGGCCGCTGAGCTGGCCAAAGACATCAAGTCTGAAAAAGATCTCGGCACCCTCACCCAACAGCTGATCAAGCTCACCGTCGAGACCGCGCTCAATGCCGAGATGGACGAACATCTGGGCTACGAGAAACACGCCCCACAAGGCCGCGGGACCGGCAACAATCGCAATGGCTATTCCGCCAAACGCCTAAAAGGGCAGCACGGAGAGGTCACTATCCAGGCGCCTCGTGACCGTAACTCGTCCTTCGAACCTCAGTTCGTCCGCAAGGGCCAGTCCCGCCTGACCCAGATGGACGACCAGATCCTCGCCCTCTACGCCAAGGGCTTGAGCACGCGGGATATCGTTGACGCATTCAAAGAGATGTATGACGCCGACATCTCGGCGGGGCTGGTATCGAAGGTGACCGAACGTGTCATCGAGCAGGTCCACGAATGGCAAAACCGGCCGCTGGATCCGCTCTATCCCATCGTTTATCTGGACTGCATTGTGCTGAAGATCCGCGCGAACCAGAGGGTGATCAACAAGTCGCTCTATCTGGCACTGGGCATCAATATGGAGGGGCACAAGGAGCTGCTGGGCCTGTGGCTGGCCGAGACCGAAGGGGCAAAGTTCTGGCTGTCGGTCCTGACCGAGCTGAAGAATCGCGGCTTGGAAGACATCCTGATTGCGTGTGTGGACGGTCTCAAGGGCTTCCCTGATGCGATTGCTGTGGAGTATCCCCAGACCAAGGTGCAACTGTGTATCGTCCACATGGTGCGCAACTCGCTGCGCTATGTCTCCTGGAAGGACTACAAAGCGGTGACGGCGGATCTGAAGCAGATCTACCAGTCTGCGACGGAACGTGAGGCTCAGCAGGCGCTGGCGGCCTTCGGCGAGCGCTGGGATAGCCAGTACCCGCAGATAACGCGCTCCTGGCAGGGCAACTGGGATAATCTGATCACACTGTTCGAGTATCCCCCCGCCATCCGGAAGGTGATCTACACCACCAATGCTATCGAGTCGCTGAACAGCGTGCTGCGCAAGGCGACCAAGCAAAGGAAGCTTTTCCCGACCGACGACTCGGCGCTAAAAGTGGCGTACCTCGCGATACAGCAGGCTTCAAAGAAATGGACCATGCCAATCCAGAATTGGAAGCTTGCCCTGAATCGCTTTATTATCGAGTTCGGTGATCGTCTGAACGGTCACCTGTAATGGAGTGGGCAGTTACACAGAATTATTTACAGGCTCCCGTGTATTCGCTGGTCCCCTGTCCCCAGCCACTGCTCCAGCGTCCGGCCTCGCCATAGGCCAAGGCGTTGTTGCATAGCAGGATGGCCGTCAACGTGATCCAACATTTGTTCATGGTTAACTCTCCTTATCCAACGTAGTAACCCAACACATTTTGTAAAAAGCCACCTGCCGCGATGTAGCCCACCACGCCCCCGATGAGCTGGGGACCAACTTTCCAAAACAGCTTCTTCTTGAACATCTCCTGTGCGCCGTCAGCAAACAGCATGTTTGGTTGGGTGAAGCGGCGGAACAATTCCCCTCCCATCAGGCCAAGTGAGGTAAACAGAGAGCCAAAGACAAAGTGCCAGATATGGCCCCAGAACCCGAGCTGCGGGGAGCTACCGGTCCAGAGTGAGTAAATGGTGATGACGAGAAAAAAGAGGGTGGCAATAACGGGATAACGAGCCATGTACTTTTCCTTATGTAACAGAGTAATAGTAACAATGGCAGTCGCCCTAACCGCTCGCGTAAAAGCGCTTTACCCGAGATGGGAGGGGATGCCACAAACGAGGATTGATGTTTGTTGTCGGTGAGTCGGTCAGCGTAGCGATCATCGATTTACGGCCAATTACAACCAACTTAGTTGATACTCGCCTTTTTGAGTCCTTGTCGTCAATGAGTCCATGGTCAACCATACAGGTTGGCTGGAGGAACCATGACAGATATCAACCTTGAGCTGTTAGCCAAGAGCGTTGGCAAGGCGATTAGCCACAAGCGCACTCAAGCCGGATTCACGCAAGAGCAGGTGGCTGAACACCTCAGTATCGGGATGGAAGCCGTCTCTCGAATGGAGCGAGGAATTGTGGTGCCGACCGTGGTGCGGCTGGCGGAGCTCGCTCAACTGTTCGGCTGTGAGCTGGCGGATTTCCTGCGCGAAACCAGTAACCGCCCGACCGAGCAGGGCATTGTGCTGAGCCAGCAACTGGCCCGGCTTGATGATGCTGACCGAACTCTGTTGCTGGAAACGGTAGAGCGGTTGGTGGAGCGGTTGGCGCGTCCCCGCTGATCATCCACCATTCACTGGGGAGGGGATGGGTCCCCTTTCCCCAATTTGTTGGTGAGCGGACTCCTTCTTGGTTGTGGCCTCTGCGGTGTTCTGGTTGCTTGGCTTTGCGGTGCGGCATGCGAAGTAGTCGCCTCCACACCAGTGTTACCATTCGCCGTCTCGTCGCTGTTGGTTTCGGGATAGAACTCCTCCAACAGCATCGGCACCTCCTCATCTATATCTTCAAACTGGCCGTTACGCAGCAACTCGCGAGCAGCCTGCTACATCTGCTCGATTGCCAAGCCTGCTTCTTGGTCACGCTGGGCCGCCTCCTGTGCCAGCCTGACTGCCTCAGTCAGGTTGGTTTCTTCCCGCAAGGTTAAATCCACGTAGTAGACCGGTGTGCGGTAGGACTGGGTGGTGCTCTTGGCTCGCAACCGCAGGGTGAGCGGCAGATAGCGGGTATGGCCCCCGCTCACTGCCTCCAGGTACTTCAGTCGCGCCGCCAGGGTGCGTACCGAGTTGTAGCCGGTGGTGCGGAAGATAAAGCTACCCAACTCATCCCCTTGCCCCTCCACAAACAGGTTCAGTCGTCCGTACAGCTTGCAACCCTGTTGGCCTGCAAAGGCGCAGCGCTCAGGTCCAGGGCAGCTGACCTCCTCCATGCCTTGTGCCCCTACACGTCTTGCCACCTCCCCATTCCCGACACAGAGCGGCCTGCCGGTTTGCCGGTCAAACGCGCTGTATTCCGCCCGTAGATTCAAGTCGCTATCGTTGAACAGCACCCGCACCGGAATGGCGCGGATCTTGGTCTGCTCCTGCCCTTGGTTATTCTTTTGCGATGAGTAGTGTTGATGCAGGGGATGGAGTAACCATCCCCCTTTTTGTTGTACCTGGGTGGTGAGGGTGAAGCTGTCGTCCTTCTCCGGTACCCATTTATCCTGTTTTTGCACCAGCTTGCCGATGCAGATCCGCCCGATCACGGGCGGGGTGATCGCCAGTCCTTTGATCATGGAGTTTGCCTCAAGGGTTGAATGGTGAAACGGCGCACGCCGGGCACCGGTTTGACGTAACGGGTGAGCAGGTCGGGATGATCCTGACCGAGCTTATCCAGATCCGGCGCCAGCCGGTCTTTGCTGCGCTTCCAGGTGATCTTGCCATCGGCAAACAGCCCGGCTGTCGCTTCACCCAAGGTGGCTTGCAGCCGCTGCTTGAGCTGCGACTCCTGCAGCTCGACAGCTTCCTTCTGCTGACGCAATCGCAGCAGCTCCCCAAACAGCTGGTTGAACTCGGGAGAATCGGAGAGATCTACCGTCTGGCCATCGTCACGCGGAAACAGCCAGCTCAGGGCATTGGCGGCATCATTGGAGCCGTCAGGCTCGGGCTGCTGGTCTTGTTGCACCATCTGCCAGAACTGCGCTTCCCGCTCGGTGAGATCCTGGATCTTCTCTTCGTCACGCTCGATGCGGTAAATCCGAAAATCCTGGCCGCCGATCAGCACTGCCACCTCAGCCCAGGCATGGCCGGTAACCGCCAATTGATGCAGTACCTGACACTGATAAGCCACCGGCACTCCTTCCTCCCACTGGGGAGCGCTGTGATAGCTGGCGGTCTTGATCTCCAGAATGCCCGGCCCATCGGGATGGCCGACTACCTCCCGATCGAGGTTGGTGAGCATGAAAGGATGCTCGGGGTGTTGCAGTACCGCATTGACCCGTCGAACCTTGTAGCCAGTGCGTTTGGCATAGACCTGCGCCAACACCGGCTCCAGCTCAATGCCCCACAGCACCGCGTCCTTGTGGGAGATATCCTCTGGCTCCTTGCGACCGGTCTTTTCCAGCCACAGGCTTAGCGGGCATTTGTAGGGGGATAGCCCCACTGCCACGGCCGCATCGGAAGATCCAATACCGAGTTTGCGGATAGCAAGCCACTGCTCGCGGGTTAATTGGGTAGTGGAGGCCAGCCGCAGGGCTTGGCCATATTTGGCTTTTGATTTCATGACTATTCCTTGTTGACGGCATAAATGACTACGCCCGGATTGGCTTGCGCCAGTCCGGGTGAGGTCGTTATGCGGTTTGAATAGGGAAGAGGAATTACTGCAGCAGGGTAAGGGCTTGGTTCAGGGCTTGGGATTTGAGTTGGGCTCCCTGACCGAACCAGGCGGAATCGAGTCGATGGTCCTGACTGCGAGCACGGCGGTGGTGATCGACATATTCCGTGACAGCATTAACCAGCCCCCAGGCGGTATTGCGGGAGCTGACAAGTTCTGAGCCCATGCCTGCGCCCTGATAGAGCTCATGCAGCCGTTGTACCGGCTTGGTGAGAATGATGTTCTCCTCATCCAGCGGTTGCGCCAACAGGTCGCTGAAAAAGCGCAGCGCCTCTTCGGGGGACACGGGCCGTTGTGCCAGCGCCTTGGTCTGTGCCTTGAACTCATCCCAATGAGAGAGCCCGAGCCCAAGCGACTCTTTGACTGCAGCGGCATCGAACTGAGTGGAGTGGGGCACCTTGATGGCTCCGGTAGCACCGCGCAGTGCCATCTGCAGGGTGTTATTGCAGACCACCCGCAGCGAGGTGAACTGCGCCGTGGTGCAGAGTGTGCCGTCGCAACTGGTCGCCAGCAGCAGATAGGACTTTACCAAGTCATTGCCTTTGAGTTTGAGGTCCTGACCGGTTTTAGCCAGTGCCCACAGCTTGCGGCCGCCTTTGAGCGAGCCTGCTGTTTCCAGCTCAAAGCCACCGGCTTCCACTAGGTCTTGATAGAAGTGCAGCACCTCGTGAGGCTGTACCACGTTGTAGCGGCTTGAGACCACCGACAGAGGGGTGAGGGTATCGGAGCGATACAGCACCTTGCTATCGCTGTAGGGACGGATATGCAGTGCATCGGAGGCGACGTTAAACATCACGTCGCTCTGCTCGATGGTCCAATCCATCCCGGCTGCCTTCAGCCAGATATCGAGAGATTGTTGCGGGGGCAAGACATTGCCAAGGCCATGCCAAGGGGTTTGGCCGGTGTAGGCCATGGTGTCGATCATGTGAGCCATATCTCCTCCAGGAATAGTGAAATGCAGACATTCAGCCTGCTAACTCATGGGGGTGATATAGGTTTGAAAGTTTATTGAATAGGATTCTTTTCGATAGTGTTTCGTATTTGGTGTGAAGTGCGTTCTTTTGGGTTCGGAGTATGGAAGAAATTGATAAGGCATTTGGAGGGGGAGCATAGGGATGGAGAAAGGCCCATCTGACAACAGATGGGCCTTTTTATGAGAGCAATGATTTAACCTAGCACTGCGCAGTGTGTACGCAAATGTGTACTCGGTTCATTTATTGCTGCACCAATAATACACAAGCATTTGATTTGTAAGAAAAAAATTTAATTACACGTTGAACAGGAAGTTCATGATATCGCCATCTTTGACGATGTAATCTTTCCCTTCAGCGCGCATCTTGCCCGCTTCCTTGGCGCCTTGCTCACCCTTGTAGTTGATAAAGTCTTCAAAGGCGATGGTTTGGGCGCGAATAAAGCCTTTTTCAAAGTCAGTGTGGATCTTGCCAGCCGCTTGCGGGGCAGTGGCACCGACCGGAATAGTCCAGGCGCGTACCTCTTTCACACCGGCGGTGAAGTAGGTTTGCAGGTTGAGCAGCTGGTAGCCGGAGCGGATAACGCGGTTCAGGCCCGGCTCTTCGATGCCAAGGTCAGCCATGAACTCTGCGCGATCTTCGTCGTCCAGTTCGGCGATGTCGGCTTCGATGGCGCAGCAGACCACGACCACGACAGCGTTCTCGGCGGCAGCGATTTCACGCACCTTGTCCAGATAGGGGTTGTTCTCGAAGCCATCTTCCGCCACGTTGGCGATATACATGGTGGGTTTCAGGGTCAGGAAGTTGAGGTGGCTCACGGCGGCCAGCTCTTCCTTATCCAGCTTCATGCCGCGGATCATCTGGCCGTTTTCCAGCGCGACCTTGATCTTCTCCAGGGTTTCGACTTCCAGCTTGGCATCCTTGTCGCCGCCTTTGGCGCGCTTGGACTGACGGTGAATGGCGCGCTCGCAGGCGTCCAGATCCGACAGGGCCAGCTCGGTGTTGATCACTTCGATATCGTCAGCGGGAGAGACCTTGCCGGCAACGTGAATGATGTTCTCGTCATCGAAGCAGCGCACTACGTGGCCGATCGCTTCGGTTTCACGGATGTTAGCCAGGAACTGGTTACCCAGACCTTCACCCTTGGAGGCACCGGCAACCAGACCGGCGATGTCGACGAATTCCATGGTGGTCGGCACAACGCGCTGCGGATTGATGATGGCCGCCAGCTGATCGAGGCGGGGATCCGGCATCGGCACCACACCTGTGTTCGGCTCGATGGTGCAGAACGGGAAGTTGGCGGCTTCGATACCGGCCTTGGTCAGCGCGTTGAACAGGGTGGATTTGCCTACATTGGGCAGGCCCACGATACCGCATTTAAAACCCATGGATTGTTACCTTACTTGATGGATGCTGTTGGGGGTCGCCCGCAGGCGGCCCATGTCATGCTTGTTCTGGTCGTTGCTCATGTACCGGCACAATGCCCGTACAGGGTCAAACCGACCTAACCCTTTTCCGCCTTGAAGCTGTGCAAGCGATTCATGGCCTTGGTCATGTCTTGTTTGAACAGGATGTCGGTGGCGCGCAGAGACTCGTCCAGCGCGGCGTCGATCAGGTTCTGTTCACTGCTGGGGGCCTTGGTCAGGACGAAGCCCGCCACCTGCTCTTTGCTGCCGGGATGGCCGATCCCGAGACGCAGCCGGAAGAAGTTATTGTTGTTGCCCATCTTGGCGATGATGTCCTTGAGGCCGTTATGGCCACCATGACCACCACCCTGCTTGAACTTGGCAATGCCTGGTGGCAGATCCAGTTCGTCATGGGCCACCAGAATCGCTTCCGGCTCAATCTGATAAAAACGCGCCAGTGCGGCCACCGCCTTGCCAGAGAGGTTCATATAGGTGTTCGGGATGAGCAGCCGCACATCCTGCCCCTCGACCAGGATGCGGGCAGTATGACCGAAGAACTTGGGTTCTTCACGCAGGCTGACATTGTGCCAGCGGGCCAGTTGCTCCACATACCAGGCGCCCGCATTGTGGCGGGTCTTGGCATATTCCGGGCCGGGGTTGCCCAGTCCGACGATCAGTTTGATTTCGCTTGTCACGCTTGATGTCTTCACTCGCAGCTGCCGTGGGCACACTACCCAGGGCAATAGGACGCAATATTCTAGCCGCCGAGTGGCGATCACTCAACCAATGCGCATGTTATGGCGGGATTTGCAGCATTATTGCGGCCAATGGGTGGCTAACGGTGGGCAAACGGGCCTCTTGCAAGAGGCCCGTTTCAGCTTACCGATGGATTGTGCCCGGTTGACTACCGTCGTTATTTGGCACGCAGCAAGGTGACGGTCTCTTCATCCAGTGCGGTCAGGGTGGGACGGGCATCGCGCACATACTCCACGAAAGACGCTGCATCGGTGCCACAATCCACGCCGCTGGCCTTGCAATCGAGGGCCTGGTCCGGGGCATAGACGGCGCTCAGCAGTTCGCCGTTTTGTGCCACTTTCAACACCGGGAAGGCGGTCAACTTGCCATTGACGCTGGCGATATCGACCCGCTCGCTCTTCTGACGCTGGGCATTGGCCAGTGCCTGCCAGCCATCGTTGCCGTTGGCGCTGTAGGCGTTCATCACCACCCGATAGCGCTGGCTATCCACCAGATCCTGCCACTCGCCGTTTGCGGTCTTGCGCTGCAATTGGGTCAGGGTGCCCGCCTTGCCTGCGTCGGTCTCCTGGAAGGTGTAACGCAGGTGGCCGCCATAGGGGAACTTGCCAGCATGGGCGCTGGCGGGCAGGGTCGCGGTGATGGTTTCGGTCAGCAGGGCACGCACCTCGGCGCCAGTCAGGGTCAGCACCGCGAGCTGGTTCTTGAATGGCAACAGGGTGAGGGAGCTGTCTCCCTCACGCCATTCGCCGGCCGGCAGTTCGGCGCGCACGCCACCCACCGCCACCAGAGCGAAGTCGACCGGGCCGCCGGTCAGGGCTTGCACTGCTGGGGTATTGGCCCAGTAGAACTCCCCTTCGGCAACCAGCGGCGCTACATCTGAGCCGTGGCTGTCGCTGCCGTTGTCGCCGGGGCGACGGGCATTTTGCAGCTGCTCGGGGATGGTGCCGATCACCGGGCCGTAGGCTTTCTCCAGCGCCGGTTTGTAGTGGCTGTCGATGATGCCGCGCAGGCGTGGATCTTCATCCACGGTCACCAGATTTGGCTGGTTGTCGACAAACTGGTTCGCCTCTTTGCTGCGGGCGTCGTCGAGCGCTTGCTTGCGCGCCGCATCGGCGAAGAAGTCGCGGCTGGCCAGCAGGCTGTTGTGGCCCTGGCAGTCGGTCACCTGACCCTGGCTGTCAAAGGTCACCTGTGCCAGACCGATGGCCTGGGCGTAGGAGCCTGCCTGCACCACGCAGGTTTTGCCGATGCCATCCGGATTGGTCACCAGCTTGGCGTAATCGCCGGTCTTGCCCCAGCCAATGTTGCGAAAATCGCCGAGCAGGCTGTGGGAGTGGCCACCGACGATGGCATCGAGGCCGTTTACCTTGGCGGCCAGCGCCAGATCCCGCTCGTTGCCGATGTGGGTGAGCGCCACGATCTGGTGGATCCCCTTGGCTTGCAGCATGTCGACCGTGGCCTGAGCCGAGGCGACCTCCTTGCCAAAGCGCAGTTTGCCGACGTTGGGGGCGATATTGCCCATGTCTTCCAGCACCAGACCGATGACGGCGACCAGCTGTTTGCCTTGCGGCAGGTTGTCGAGATCGGTGACCGGGCTCTTCTGGTTGCCGTCAAAGGCGTAGACCACGAAGGGCTTGAGGTTGTCAGCCTTGCTGAGGGCCGGATCGGCCTTGGTGTCGAGGTTGGCGGCCAGGACCGGGAAGTTGACCCCCTCGATGAAGCGGGCCAGCTTCTGGTTATCCAGATCGAACTCGTGGTTGCCAAGGGCCATGGCATCGAGGCCGAACTGGCTCAGCAACTCGGCGTTGGCCATCCCCTCGTTGAGTTTGAAGTAGCCGCTGCCCTGCCAAGCATCGCCGCCGTGCAGCAGCAGCAAGGCGTGGTTCTGGGCCAGCGCATCGGCCTGATAGGCTTTCGCCATGGTCAGCAGGCGCGGATAACCGCCAAAGCGGGTATAGAGGGTGTCCGTCTCCCCCTGCTGGGCAAAAATCTGCCCTTTGATCTCGGCATTGACCGGATCAAACTGGGAGTGGGTGTCGTTCATGTGAGCCAGGGTCAGCACGAAGGGCGGGTTTTCTTTGACGGGCTGACAGGCGAACAGGGCGCAGGTGAGGGTCGCGAGCAGGAGGGGACGCAAGCAATTCATGGGTAAATCCTTAAGCCTGCCGGGGGCAGGGTCGTACCAGATAGCAGAAAGTTGGAAAGAGAAGGTCCAGAAAGACGAAAACCGCCTGATGGCGGTTTTCGTTATTGCTGAATCTATCAATGCTCAAACATGGCAGAGATGGACTCTTCGTTGCTGATGCGACGAATGGCTTCGGCCAGTACAGTTGACAGCGTCAGCTGCTTGACCTTGCCGACCGCTTTCATCTCCGCAGTGAGCGGGATGGAGTCGGTGATGATCAGTTCATCGATCACTGAGTTCTTGATGTTCTCGACGGCGGAACCGGAGAAGACCGGGTGAGTGGCGTAAGCGAATACACGCTTGGCACCGCGCTCTTTCAGGGCCTCTGCGGCTTTGCACAGGGTGCCGCCGGTGTCGATCATGTCATCAACGATGATGCAGTCGCGGCCGGCAACGTCACCGATCAGGTGCATGACCTGGGAGACGTTCGGGCGGGGACGGCGCTTGTCGATGATGGCGATGTCAGTGTCATCCAGCAGCTTGGCGATGGCGCGGGCACGCACGACGCCACCGATGTCCGGGGAGACAACGACAGGAGACTCGAGGTTCTTGGACTTCATGTCTTCCAGCAGCACCGGGCTACCGAACACGTTGTCTACCGGAACGTCGAAGAAACCTTGAATTTGCTCGGCATGCAGGTCAACGGTCAGCACGCGATCCACACCGACGCTGGAGAGGAAGTCAGCGACAACCTTGGCGGTGATGGGTACACGGGCGGAGCGGACGCGGCGGTCCTGACGGGCATAACCAAAGTAGGGGATAACGGCAGTGATACGGCCAGCTGAAGCACGACGCAGAGCATCCACCATGACGATCAATTCCATCAAATTGTCGTTGGTCGGGGCACAGGTGGATTGAATGATGAAGATATCGCCACCACGTACATTCTCATTGATCTGTACGCTGATCTCGCCGTCGCTAAAGCGACCTACGGCAGCATTGCCGAGTTTGATAAACAGGCGATCTGCGATCTTCTGGGCTAGTTCCGGCGTTGCGTTACCAGCAAACAGCTTCATGTCAGGCACGGTTTGAAACCTCGGGGTTGCATCCAGTATGTGGGGGAGTCTGAAATCAGACCCTATCGTTTTGGGGCAAACGATTTATCAAGATAACGTACAAGGTGTCTGCTGCCCAATGAATGTGATGATACCGGTAACCCGAATCCGTGGCCGAGTGCAAAACCGGCCACGTTAATCATCATCAATACCGTTCGGTAAAATTGGCTGGGGTACTAGGATTCGAACCTAGGAATGGCGAGATCAAAACCCGCTGCCTTACCGCTTGGCGATACCCCAATCATTTGAACTGTTGCAATGTGGAGAAGAGAGGTGATATGTTCTCGCCCTTGGCGACAAACCCATCAAGTCCCTTCGGCACGCAGGCCAACACTTCCCGAGCAGTCACTTCGTCTTCAAATTGAGCAAAGACGCAGGCTCCTGTGCCCGTCATTCTTGACGGCGCGTATTCTAGCAACCAGCCGAGCGCATTGGCAACCTCGGGGTGGCGCTTTTTCACCAGTGATTCGCAATCGTTTTTCCACTCGCCTTCCAGCAGGTTGTCCAGCGCCATTTTAGGCGTGGCTCTCGGCAGGTCCGGATCCTGGAATACGGCCGCGGTCGCTACATGGCAATCGGGCTTGAGCACCAGATACCAGGCATCGGGCAGTTCGACCGGTTGCAGCCGCTCGCCCACCCCTTCGGCAAAGGCCGCCCGGCCACGGACAAAGACCGGCACATCGGCCCCCAGCTGGACGCCAAGCGCTGCCAGTTCATCTTCACTCAAACCCGCTTGCCAGAGGTGGTTAAGCGCCACCAGCGTGGTTGCTGCATCGGACGAACCGCCGCCAATACCGCCCCCCATGGGAAGCACTTTCTCTAGTCGGATATGGGCACCTTGCGGGCTCGGCAGGGTTGCCTGCAGCAGGCGTGCCGCCCGAATAATCAGATTCTGCTCATCCGGCACCCCGGGAATAGCCGGCGTCAGGGTGAGTGTGTCGCTATTTGATATCACCTCAAACTCGAGCCAGTCGCTGTGGTTGAGGAAGATAAACAGGGTCTGCAGCTCGTGATAGCCATCGGGACGACGGCCATTGACGTGTAAAAACAGGTTGAGTTTGGCCGGTGCCGGCCAGCGTGTGGAAGCCATTAACGTGCAAGAGTCCATTGGTTGATCTGAAGCTTGAGGCGGCTGTTCTGGCCGGTCATGGTCAGCTGGTGTGGCAGGCGGTAGCCATCCTGATCCCGATAATCGCCATAGACGATCTGCCACTGGCCGTCGCGCACGCTGGCCAGACTGCTGTCGGGGTTGAGTTCAAACTCCGCCTGACCCGGCAGCCCCTTGATCCATTCTGGCAATCCCGCAACCGGAATATTCCAGCCGGTCAGTTGATAGATGAGCGCTTCGGCATCCTGGCTCTGGTGGCGATTGCCGTCGCTGTCGAGCAGGGTGATCTCGCCTTTGCTGCGGGAGAGCTCCAGAATGCTGGTGCCGATCAGGCTGGTGAGGTTGAGGCGATAATCCTCCCCATCCTGCTGCCAGTTGAGACGGGCGCTGCCCTTTTGCTGGGGGGTGATGATGGCCATCTTGCCGGATAGCTGCCAGTGGGTCAGTTGCTCGAGACGGGTCCGCTCCTGGTTCCAGTTCACCTGGTCACGCTGGGGCTGGGTGGTGGCACAACCGGCCAGCAACAGCAGGCAGGTGAGGGTAAAAATACGTAGCAGCAAGGGACGGCTCCAGAGAGAGGAATTTGCCACAGTATACGGGGCGGCCGTATTGCTTTTAAAGACTTACCCTTTCTCGTACAATTGGCAGCCTTTGCACCCAGCGTATGAAATGATCGTCGCCCACTCATGAGTTTGCTTGCCCTCGGAATCAACCACAACACCGCCAGTGTCGCCTTGCGGGAACGGGTCGCCTTTGGCCCGGACTGCATCGATCGCGCCTTGCGTGAGCTGGTGAGCCAACCCGGTGTCAGCGAGGCGGTGATCGTCTCCACCTGCAACCGGACCGAACTCTATTGCAATCTGGAGGAGGAGCGGCAGGAGCAAGTGCTGCGCTGGCTGCAGCAGTTCCATGGGCTGGACGCGGCCGAACTGGTCACTGCCATCTATCAGCATCACGATGAAGAGGCGGTGCGCCACCTGATGCGGGTGGCGTGCGGGCTCGACTCGCTGGTGTTGGGGGAGCCGCAGATCCTGGGGCAGATCAAGCAATCCTACGCTCATGCCCAGCAGGCGGAGTCGGTGAAGGGGGCGCTGGAGCGGCTGTTCCAGAAATCCTTCTCGGTGGCGAAAAGAGTGCGCACAGATACCGAGATTGGCGCCAGTGCCGTGTCGGTGGCCTTTGCCGCCGTCAGTCTGGGTCGGCGGATCTTCTCCGATCTCTCCCAGACCAAGGTATTGCTGGTCGGGGCGGGGGAGACCATCGAACTGGTGGCCCGTCATCTGCGCGAGCAGAACGTCACCAAGATGATGGTGGCCAACCGCACCCTGCAGCGTGCCCAGACCCTGGCGGCCGAATTCGGTGCCCAGGTGATGACGCTCGAAGAGATCCCCGACTATCTGCACGAGGCGGATATTGTCATCAGCTCGACCGCCAGCCCACTGCCCATCATCGGCAAGGGGATGGTGGAGCGCGCGCTGAAGGCCCGCCGCTTCAAACCCATGTTTCTGGTGGATATTGCCGTGCCGCGCGACATCGAAGCCGAAGTCGATGAGCTCTCCGATGCCTATCTCTACACGGTGGATGATTTGCAGGGGATCATCGAGCAGAACCTCGAAACCCGTAAACGGGCTGCCGCACAGGCGGAAGTGATCGTGCAGGAAGAGCGCGACGAGTTTATGGGCTGGTATCGCGGCCAGAGCTCGGTCGACCTCATTCGCGATTACCGCCATCAGTCACAGCAAGTGGCTGATGAAGAGTTGCAACGGGCCCTGCTGGCATTGGCGCAGGGCGAGAGTGCCGAACAGGCGCTCAAGGCGATGGCCCATCGCCTCACCAACAAATTGATCCACGCGCCGACCCAGGCGTTGCGCCAGGCTGCCTCCCAGGGGGATCAGAGCGAGCTCTCCCGCTTGCGGCAGGCGCTGGGGTTGTCACAAGAGCCATAATTTTCGGGCAAACTGCCGGTTGTCCCGTCCTCCATTGAGAATGCAAGAGTTATGAATCCGTCACTGATCAGAAAGCTGGAAGGCCTCATCGAGCGCCACGAAGAAGTACAGGCCATGCTCGGCGAGCCAGACGTGGTCTCGGATCAGGATCGCTACCGCGCCCTGACCCGCGAATATGCCCAGCTGGAAGATATCGTTCACGCCTTCCAGCGTTACCGTCAGGCGCAGGATGATCTGGAGACCACCCAGATGATGCTGGAGGAGGACGATGCTGACCTGCGCGAGATGGCGCAGGAGGAGCTGCCGCTCGCCAAGGCCAATCTGGAGGCGCTGGAGCAGGAGCTGCAACTGATGTTGCTGCCCAAGGATCCCAAGGATGACAATAACTGCTATCTGGAGATCCGCGCCGGTGCCGGTGGCGACGAGGCGGCCATCTTTGCCGGTGACCTGTTCCGCATGTATTCACGGTTTGCCGAGCGTCAGGGCTGGCGCGTCTCCATCGTCAGCTGCAATGACGGTGAGTACGGTGGCTACAAGGAGGTGATCGCCAAGATCGACGGCGAGCGCGTCTATGGCCGCCTCAAGTTTGAATCCGGTGGTCACCGGGTACAGCGGGTACCGGAGACCGAATCTCAGGGGCGGGTGCACACCTCCGCCTGTACCGTCGCCGTGTTGCCGGAAGTGCCGGAAGCCGAGCAGATCGAGATCAACCCTTCCGACTTGAAGATCGATACCTTCCGCGCCTCCGGTGCCGGTGGTCAGCACGTCAACAAGACCGACTCGGCCATCCGCATCACCCACCTGCCGACCGGTCTGGTGGTGGAGTGTCAGGACGAGCGCTCCCAGCACAAGAACCGCGCCAAGGCGATGTCGGTGCTCTCAGCCCGCCTGCAAGCGGCCGAGGATGAGCGCCACCGCGCTGCCGAGCAGAGCACCCGCCGCAATCTGGTGGGCTCCGGTGATCGCTCCGAGCGCATTCGTACCTACAACTACCCGCAGGGTCGCCTCTCCGAGCATCGCATCAACCTGACCCTCTATCGCCTCTCCGAAATTTTGGAAGGGGATCTGGACTGCGTCATCACCCCGTTGGTGCAAGAGTATCAGGCCGATCAGCTCGCCTCGCTGGCCGAGAACAACTGATGCAAATGGTGATCCGGCAAGCTCGCATTAAGTGTTCTGCCCATAAGGTGGAGTGGCACTGATGCAGATCCAGCAGGCCCGCGCCCATATCATGACCGTGCTGGCTGGGGGAGAATCCCCCCGCGCCGACGCCGATGTACTGCTCTGCCATCTGCTCGGGTGTCGTCGCAGCTATCTGATGACCTGGCCCGAGCGTGAGCTGGATGCCGCCCAGCAGGGCACTCTGCAGGGGTGGCTGGCTCGTCGTCTCAACGGCGAACCCATCGCCCATCTCGTTGGCGAGCGGGAGTTTTGGTCGCTGCCGCTGAAAGTGAGCCCGGCGACCCTGATCCCGCGCCCCGATACCGAGGTGCTGGTCGAGCAGGCGCTGACCAGAATCCCGCAAGGTCCTTGCGTCGTGCTGGATCTCGGCACCGGCACCGGCGCCATCGCGCTGGCGCTCAAGTCCGAGCGGCCCGAAATCGATGTGTGGGCGGTGGATCGGATGGCGGATGCTGCGGCGCTGGCTCGCGAGAACAGCGCCGCGCTGGGGTTACCCATCGAGGTGCGCGATGGCAGCTGGTTCGAGCCCCTTGGCGAGCCGGATCGCGACGAAACGCCACGTTTTGCGGTGATTGTCTCCAATCCCCCCTATATTGATGGCGCCGATCCCCATCTCGAGCAGGGTGACGTGCGCTTTGAGCCCCGCTCGGCGCTGGTTGCCGATGACGCCGGGCTGGCTGATATCCGCCACATCGTGGCCCATGCCCCCGCTTATCTGTTGGCCGATGGCTGGTTGCTGCTGGAGCATGGCTGGGATCAGGGGGAGGCGGTGCGTCAGTTGCTGCGCGATGGCGGTTACCGCGAGGTAGCCACGGTGCGCGATTACGGGGATAACGACAGGGTGACGCTGGGCCTCTGCCCGCTGCGCTGACAGCCCCTTACTGTTACACGGCGGGTTGCCTGTGCGCCCCCATGCAAGGATTGAATATGGTTTTTGTGCTCAAACACCTGCACCTCACCCTGATAGCCGGGGCCGTGCTGATGTTTATGCTCCGCTTCTACTGGGTACAGACCGCCACTGGCCGAGCCTATAGCGCGCCGGTGATGAAGGTCAGCGGTTGGCTCAACGGTCTGGTGGTGCTCTCCGGCGTATTGCTCTGTATGGTGCTGGATCTCAACCCGCTCAATAACGGAACGCCCTGGCTCAGCGAGAAGCTGATGGCCATTCTGGTGCTGGTATTTCTGGCGGCGATGGCGCTGCGGTTGGCCAAAAGCAATCTGGTGCGCTGGTGCTCCTTTCTGGGGGCGCTCGGCTGGATCTACTTTATTGCCAAGTTGGCAGTGCTCAAACAGACGAGTGTGTTCGGCTAAGGCATGAAGAGAATGTTACACATAGACGAATGGACCGATTTCGAAGCCCACGACATCACCGAGCTGGCGTTGTCAGTCAGTGACGAAATTTATGGCTCGGTCGAGGAGGGGATCCGCGAGTTGAACCTGCTGGACGAGTGGCTGGATGAGCAGATCGAAGAGGGCACCTGCGACGAGGTGCGCCAGCAGTTGCTGCAGGGCTTCTACCACAGCCTCGGTTTTCATGGCGACTGGCAGGACTATTTCTCTGCCAACAACTGTGACCTCAATCAGGTGCTGGTGCAGCGCAAGGGGATCCCGGTCAGCCTCGGCATTCTCATCATCCAGCTGGGGCGCAAGCTTGGGCTCGATGTGGAGGGGATCTGCTTCCCCGGCCACTTCCTGGTGAGCTTTGCCGGTGGCGAGGGGGAGGTCTATGTCGACCCCTTTACCGGCGACGAGCTGAGTCTGGCCCGCATCGAGCTGCTGCTGCGCGGTGCGTTGGGGGACTTGGCGACCCTGACCCCCGACTACCTGCAGCCCTCCGGCCAGTGGGAGATCATCGAACGGCTGCTCAATGTCAGCAAGGGGGCCTTGCTGCGGGAAGACCGCATGCCCGAGGCACTGCGTTGCAGCGAGCTGTTGCTGCGGATGAAGCCCGGCGATCCGCTGGAGACGCGGGATCGCGGCTTTATCTACGAGCAGCTCGATTGCCCGCGCCAGGCCGCCGACGATTTTGAATATTTTATTGAACAATGCCCGGACGATCCGGTCGCCGATGTGCTGAAAGTACAGCTGGCCGCGCTGGATCTGAGCCCCAAGCCCCTCCATTAAGGGCGGCTTGAAACTTAAACAGAAGAATATCAAGGCCGCAGCGCTCGGCTGCAACGGAGTAACTTGGCTTCAGGCCCCTTCATTAAGGAAGTCTTAGATGGAACAGAAGAATATCAAGATCAACCAGATCGACGTTGCCAATGACAAACCGTTCGTGCTGTTTGGTGGCATGAACGTGCTGGAATCCCGCGACATGGCGATGGCAGTGTGCGAGAAGTACGTGGAAGTGACTAGCAAGCTGGGCATCCCGTTTGTCTTCAAGGCGAGCTGGGACAAGGCCAACCGCTCCTCCATCCACTCCTACCGCGGTCCGGGTCTGGAAGAGGGGATGAAGATTTTCCAGGAGCTGAAAGCGACCTTCGGCATGCCGGTCATCTCCGATCTGCACGAACCCCATCAGGCCAAGCCGGTCGCCGAGGTGGTTGACGTTATCCAGCTGCCCGCTTTCCTGGCACGCCAGACCGATCTGGTGGAAGCCATGGCCCGCACCGGCAACGTCATCAACATCAAGAAGCCGCAGTTCCTGAGCCCAAGCCAGATGAAGAACATCACCGACAAGTTCGAGGAGTGCGGCAACGAACAGCTGATCCTGTGCGAGCGCGGTGCCAACTTCGGCTACGACAACCTGGTGGTGGACATGCTGGGTCTGGGCGTGATGAAGAAGAGCACCGGTGGCTATCCGGTGATCTTCGACGTGACCCACTCCCTGCAGTGCCGTGATCCGCTGGGTGCCGCCTCCGGTGGCCGTCGCGAGCAAGTGACCGAGCTGGCGCGCGCCGGCATGGCGGTCGGTCTGGCCGGTCTCTTTATCGAATCACACCCGGATCCGAAAATTGCCCGCTGTGATGGCCCGAGCGCCCTGCCGCTCGACAAGCTGGAAGGCTTCCTCAAACAGATGAAGGCCATCGATGACCTGATCAAGGGTTTTGAGCCCCTGGATACCTCTGCTTGATGGGACAAGCACTTATCACAAGGCCTCGCAATGCGAGGCCTTGTTTTTTGCGCTTGCCCAGTGAAAGCACGTATAAAAAAACGGCCGACAGGCCGTTTTTTGTGCTGATACCGCAAGTATCAGCTCTTCACTGCAGGGCGCTGATTACAGGCTCTGGGTGAAAGTACGGGTAACCACGTCACGCTGCTGTTCCGGGGTCAGGGCGTTGAAACGCACTGCGTAGCCAGATACACGGATGGTCAGCTGCGGGTACTTCTCCGGGTTTTCGATAGCATCTTCCAGAGTTTCGCGACGCAGCACGTTGACGTTCAGGTGCTGGCCACCTTCAACAGCAGGCTCAGCCTGAACCGGCAGTTCGCGGTATTCGAACTGACCCAGGTCAGCCAGTTGCACTTCTTGATCAGCAGCGAAAGCATCGCCTTTGACGCAGATGCAGCGAGCTTGTTGCTTCTCTTCGTCCAGCAGCCAGAAAGAGTTCAGCAGAGCGGTGTTGGCGGCCTGGGTGATTTGAATGCCTTTGATCATGGTATGACTCCTCAATGGGAACGCGAATCCAACTGTAAGGAAATTACCCTGATGTATTTAAGCTACCGTTAATTGCGGTGGCTTAAAGGGCCCTTGCCTTACACCTTTGCTTTGATGGGGTCATATATACCATGTTGGTAATATTACTAAAATTGATCTAGATCAATAAAAATCAATAAAGCGCCATTTAAATGGGATTAAATTCTTGAGTTGAATCAAAAATAGGTCATTTTTCTGATTTTGTAAGATATCAAAATTATGCATCTTTTATCTCGTTAATCTAGTAATTTAACTACATCTTTTCGGCTTTTTCTGAGGTTAATTGAGGGGATGGCTACACTCAGCAAAAAAAGCGAGGAGAGTGCCGGGTGAATAATGGGTGGCGAAAGTGGGCATGGCTGGCCCTGTTCTGTTGCTGGGCAAGCAGTGTTGCGGTGCGGGCCGAGACGGTGCGTATTGCTGTGGGCGAGTGGCCACCTTATATCAGTAAGGCGCTGTCCAATCAGGGCTTTCTCTGTGAGGTGGTGCGCCAGGCCTTTGCCGAAGAGGGGCTCGATGTCAGCTTTCACTTCTATTCCTGGGCCCAGGCTTACCGACTGACTCTGGAGGGGCGCTATGTGGTCACCATGCCCTGGTTTCGCTCCCGCGAACGGGAGCAGCTTTTCTATCTCTCCGCCTCGCTCGGCCATTTCACTACTCGCCTGATGACGCTTACCGGTACGCCCGCGGTCAATCTGGGTGAGCTGAAACACGAGCCGGTCGGGGTGACCCGTGGCTACTTCTATGGCGATGGTTTTGCCGCTCGCCAAGCCGGGCTCACCCTCGAGTGGTCAGATTCCGATGAGGAGAGCATGGGCAAGCTGCTCGACGGGCGAGTCCACTATCTGGTGATGGATGAGCAGGTGGCACAGACTCTGTTCCAGCAGGCGCTCGTTCGTCATCCCCAATCGCTGTCACTGACCGGTGCCGCCGACCCCATCTGGTCGCAACCGGGATACCTGCTGATGCGCAAAGCCGATCCCGAGGCGCGCCGTCTGATGCTGTTGTTCAATAGCGGCCTGCGCAAGCTGGAGCGCTCGGGGCGCCTCGCCAGGCTCTGGAAAGCGTGAGCCACGGTTGCGTCTTGCGGGCTGGCCCCCTATCCTGAGCCCTTCGCCGTATCAAGTGAGGAGGCCGGGGTGCTGACCTGGAGTGATGTGATTGGCTCTGAGAAAGAGCAGGACTATTTCAAGAGTACGCTGGCAACTGTCAGAGCCGAGCGGGAAGCGGGCAAGGTGATCTACCCGCCAGCTACCGATGTGTTCAATGCCTTCAAGCTGACCGAGCTGGATCAGGTCAAGGTGGTGATCCTGGGGCAGGATCCCTACCACGGCCCCAATCAGGCGCACGGGCTCTGCTTCTCCGTTCTGCCCGGCGTGCGTACGCCTCCCTCACTGGTCAACATCTATAAAGAGATGCAGCGTGACCTGCCAGGTTTCGTCACACCCAATCACGGCTTTCTCGAATCCTGGGCCAAACAAGGAGTCTTGCTGCTCAACACTGTGCTGACGGTGCAGGCCGGTCAGGCCCATTCCCACGCCCATCTGGGATGGGAGACCTTTACCGATCGGGTCATCGAGCAGATCAATGCCAGTTGTCAGGGTGTGGTGTTCCTGCTGTGGGGTGCCCACGCCCAGAAGAAGGGACGTTTCATCGACCGCCAGCGCCACTATGTGCTGACCGCGCCGCACCCGAGCCCCCTCTCTGCCCACCGCGGTTTCATCGGTTGCGGTCACTTTAGCGAGACCAATCGCTTGCTGGAACAACAGGGTAAGAGTCCGATAGAGTGGAAATCTGTCTGCATCCCACTTGATTGAGTGCAAAGTTCGGGCGACAAATGACCGTATACTCAGGGACATAAGATTAATTCAGAGCCAAGGAGTGCCCATGTTATCCAGTCTGCACAAGGACCATCTCAACATCGCCCGACTTTTGGAGCTGCTCAAGCACAAGCTGGCAGCCATCCGTGCCGAAGAGCCCATCAGCTATTTTCTGGTGCGCGATGTCATCGACTACCTGCGGGAGGTCTCTGACAAGTACCACCATCCCAAGGAAGACCTCATCTATGACTACTACCTGAAATATCGGGTGGTGGAGGGTGAGGTCGCCAACCGCCTGCAGGAGGAGCACGTCAAGCTGCTGGAGGCCGGGGCCGATCTCAAGGAGATGGTGGAGATGATCCTGATGGATGCGGTGATCCCCCTCGATCAGTTCACTACCAAGCTGGAGCGCTTCGTGGAGTTGCAAGAGGCGCACATGAACTATGAAGAGGGGGTGATCTTCCCCCATCTGCGTGACTCCCTGACCGAGGATGACTGGCGTCATCTGGAGCAAAACTGGCAAAACCGCGCCATTGGCGACCCCCTGTTCGGGGCTGAGGTGAGCCAGCACTTCCAGGCACTGGCCAAACGGCTCTCTCTGCCGCTCACGAACGGCTAAGACGAGCCCGTACCCGCAGCGTGGCAGGTATTGTATGAGTGCAACTTGAGTGAAAACAGAAAGGCCTCCATCCGGAGGCCTTTTGCATTATGGATGTTGCCATCCATTGCGCAGCCCAAGGATACACAACTGCTGGCAGTCACTCTCTTCAGAGAAGTTACTTATCGACTATCTGGCGTGACTGAGCAGGGTGGATGGGCAGGTGTGTAGGTATTGGTGGGGCGTCAGGCCGAACTCCTGTTTGAAGCGGGCGGCAAAGCGGCTGGGGGAGTCATAACCGCAGGCGAGTGCGACCTCCAGCGGGGTCAGGCCCTGTTGCAACAGGTTGAGGGCGTGACTCATCCGCACCTGAGCCAGCAACTGGCGAAAGCTGCGACCTTCGGCGGCCAGCTTGCGCACCATGGAGGCGCGGCTCATGGAGAAGTGGGGGGCCACCGCCTCCAGGGTGTGGTCGATGCCGGGTTCCACCGCCAGGTAGCGTGCCAGCCGCTCTGCGAGAGTCATGGTGCTGGCGGGAAAGAGTAACCCGAGGGCGTTGGCGGCCCGCAGCTCGGCATAGAAGCCGCGCAGCAGTTCGGCCTGTGTTGCTTCGCTCAGTCCCCGTTCGGCCATGGTGCTGATGAGTTCAAAGCAGAAGGCGAGCCCGGGGGTGACCTTGACGGCGGGTTCCTCCAAATCGGCGTGGGAAGGGGCTGACTCGGCCAGCCATTCTGGTGGCGGCGGAGTGAGCAGCGTGATGGCGTGGGAGCGAAATTTGCCCTGCTCCGGCTGATTGACGAAGGTGAGCTGGTGGCCTGCCGGGATCAGCAGCCAGCGCTCCCTGTCAAACGACAGACGTCGCTCGCGCCACCATAGTTGCTTGCTCCCCTGGGTGACCCAGATAAGGGTCGGGGCATAGATGAGCACCCGGTGCAGGGGCTGCTGGCGGATCCCGAGATAGTGGCTCTGTTGCAGCAGGGGAGTGCTCATCCGGTTGGCTCCTAGTGGGTGACGAAGGTGGTGGTCAGGGTGGCTTTGCCGAGCGCCATGCTGTTGAGCATGTAGCCTACCATAGCCGGCGGGGTATCAGCCTTTACCTCGAGATCATGGGGCAGGGCCCAGGCGGTGAACTGATAGCGGTGCATGCCGTGACCAGCGGGCGGGCAGGGGCCGCCGTAACCCTGGCTGCCAAAGTCGGTGCGGATCTCCAACCCCTGCTTGAGCTTGCCGGAGGCATTGCTGGCCAGCTCGCTCTGGGTGGCAGGCAGGTTCACCACCAGCCAGTGCCACCAACCGCTGCCGGTGGGGGCATCGGGGTCATAGGCGGTGATGGCAACACTCTTGGTGCCTGCCGGCAGATCTTGCCAACTCAGCTGGGGCGAGTGGTTGTCGCCGCTGCAGCCAAAGCCGTTGAAGCTGAACTGTTTGTCCATCAACTGGCCTTCGTGAATGTCCGTGCTCTTCAGGGTCATGGCAAAGGCTGGCATGGCCGTCAGGCAGAGCAGTGGCAACAGGGCACTCTGTTTGAGCAATTTCATCGGGTGACTCCTCGTGTGGTAACGGGTTCACTTTAGCGAGGGTGGCGCAGGATGTTGTTGCAGAACGACTCAATGTGCTGTCGATTAGTGAGTTAATTGAGCCTTTTAGTTGTTTTTATGGCGAGAGGGTAAATCGCAGCCATAAAAAAACCGGCATCATGGATGCCGGTTTTTTGTTTGACGATGAGAAATGCGGCTTAGCGCAGGATCATCTCGTCACGGCCCGGGCCGACGGAAACCATCGGAACCGGTACGCCGAGCAGCTCTTCGATACGCAGCACGTACTGCTGGGCAGCGCGCGGCAGCTCTTCAAAGGTGCGGCAGCCGGTGATGTCTTCGCTCCAGCTTTCCATCTGCTCGTAAACCGGCTTCAGGGCAGCGGTTTGCGGCCAAATCGGGTTCTCGGTGTGGGCACCTTCGTAGGCCACGCAGATCTTCAGATCCGGCAGACCGGTCAGGCAGTCCAGCTTGGTCAGGGCCACTTCGGTGGCGGCTTGCAGCTCGACACCGTTCTTGGTGGCGACGGCGTCGAAGTAACCGACATCACGGGGACGGCCGGTGGTAGCGCCGAACTCATTGGTGATCTTGCGGAACTCGTCCTGGTTCTCCATGGCGGTCAGCAGGGTGCCGGTACCGACAGAGGAGCTGAATGCCTTGGCCACAGCGATGACGCGCTCCGGGCGCAGACCTGGCAGACCGCCACCGATACCGGCGTAGGCGCCAGATACGTGGGAGGAGGTGACCCAGGGGTATTCGCCGTAGATCAGGTCACGGCCAGCGCCCAGCTGGGCTTCGAACAGCAGGGTCTTGCCTTCGGCCTGCAGCGCTTTGAGCGGCATGCTGACGTTGCACACGGCGTCGATCCACGGTGCAGAGACTTCCAGCAGCCAGTCAGCCATCTCCTGGGCAGTCTGGGTGAATTCGAAGGAGGGGTAGATAGCCTTCATCTGCGGCAGTTTCCAGTCCAGCATGAACTGGATGCGCTCGACCAGTACGTCCGGCTGTTTCAGCCAGCCGACCAGGATCGCTTTTTTCATGACGCGATCGCCGTAGGCAGGGGCGATGCCCTGACGGGTGGAGCCATAGGCGCCGTCACCCAGACGTTGCTCTTCAAGGGTATCTTCCAGTGCGTGCAGCGGCAGGCAGAGGGTTGCGCGGTCAGAGATGGCCAGCTTCGGAGTCACGCCGGAGGCTTTGACTTCCTCGAGCTCGACGGTCAGTTTCTCGGGGCTGATCACCATGCCCGGGCCGAGGACAACCAGGCAATCCGGGTTGAATACGCCACTCGGAACCTGGTGCAGCTTGAAGGTGCCAAGGTCGTTGACCACGGTGTGGCCAGCGTTGTTGCCGCCCTGGAAGCGAATGCTGGCGCCAGCTTGACCTGCCAGATAATCCACGATGCGGCCTTTGCCTTCATCACCCCAGTTAGCACCTACGACTACGATAGACGACATGACTCTTTCTCCTAAGACGTTAGGCGTCCATCCTAGGAGCCTGATGCGGATTAGAAAAATTAATTATCTTTATAATTCCGATAAGAGAACCATATAATCATGGCTAATTAAGCGGCAAACTGCTCGATTTTGCCTGACAAGCCCCGCACCTCGCGGGTTGAGGGACTCTTATGCTGGATATTCACTGGCTGCAAACCTTTGTCACCCTGGCCCGGTTGCAACATTTTGGCCAGACCGCCACCGAACTGCACATGACCCAGCCCAATGTCAGCCTACATATCAAGCGGCTGGAGCAGGCGACCCGGGTGCGGCTGATCGAGCGCAGTCCGTTTCGCCTGACGCAGGCGGGGGAGCGGCTGCTGCAAAGCGCCGAGCGCACCATTGCCGAGTTGCAGCTCTGCCAGTCCGATCTCAATGCCCTCAACCAGCTCAGCCAGGGGACGCTGGCCATCGCCGCCAGCGACATCATCTCCCGCCTGCTGCTGATCCAGCCGTTCCAGCGCTTCAAGCGGGAGTTCCCCGGCATCGACCTTACCCTGTTCAACACCACTTCGGATCAGGCGGCCGAGCTGGTCAAGGCGGGCAAGGCGGATCTGGGCTTCGTGATGGCGCAAAAGCGCAGTGAGCCACTCTTCTATACCGAGCTGCAACAGGTGACCTGGTGCGCGCTGGGTCACGGCCTTGCCCGCTGGCAGGCACGGGCGCTGGCGGGAGAGAGCGACCCCCTCGACGAGCCGACCCTGATCCTGCTCGGTCACGACACCCGCACCCGGGCGTTGATCGACCCGTCCCTGCCGCTGCTGGCCTTGCCCCCCTGCCGCATCATGGAGGTGGGCAGCGTGGACGCCCAGCTCGATTGGGCCGAGGCGGGCTTTGGTGTCGCCATCGTGCCGGACTTCTCCCTGCATCCGCGCCTCAACCTCACCGCGCCGGTCACCAGCCTTGGCGACTTTCCCGGTACCAGTCTGGGCTACGTGGTGCGCCAGAATCAGGTGTTATCAAGGGCCATCAAGCAGTTGCTGCACTGGGTGGAGGAGGAGATCCAGAAGCCCAACCCCTATCTGACCCGGGTGATGGAGCCGTAGCGGGGCGGCAAGGTGAGCAGGCCAATCGACTTCGCTACTGTCGAGCGCATATCAATAATCAGGGCAGCCGAGGCTGCCCTGATGCATTTGTGGGCGCTGACCATTCAGGGTTGCAGCGGTGTGGCTGCGCTGGTAGCAGGGGAGGGAAGTGTATCGGTTTTATCCTGCGGTGGGGTTTCGCCAGTCACTGCGCTGGTGGCAGGCTGGGTTGCCTGCTCTTGCGGCGCAGTGGCAGCAGAGACGCTCTGTGGCAACTGAGTCGAAGCGGCAGCCGATGGTGATGGAACCGTTGACGCTGCGGCCGAAGGGGCCATGCTCTCACCCTCGGTGGTCGGCGTAGCAGTGAGCTCGGGGGTGATCTCGAGCGCCTCCTCGGGCAAGGGATTAACCTCTGTGGCTTCTGTCGCCATTGCGGCACTGCTGGTGGCGGTCGCGTCGGAGGGGGCTTCAAGGGGAACAGTCGTCCCGTCGGCGGCACTCACCTGCTCTGCCGTGGGCGCAGCCTCCGAGGCCGATGGCGCTGGTGTTAACGGCTCCGGCGTCAGCTGTTCCGCGGTTAACTGCTCGGGGGTCAGTGACAAGGGAGCTGGCGGTTGATCCGACATCCCCGCATGGAGGGGCAGCTCGGTTTGCGCCTGCAACTGCTCGGGGGTCACCTTGCTCAGGGCAGGATGCAGCCGGCTGAACTGTTTGACCCGGGCCAGCAGGGTATCGCGCACGGTTCGGACGATTGGGTCCGGCAGGCTGGCCAGCGCCACCAGTTCGGCACTCATTCCGATATTGTTGATGGCGGTGGTCTGCCCCGGATAGAGGTTGGCAGCGATGCGGCTGCGCTGGTAGTAGGGGTGTTGTTTGAGCAGCGTGTCGATCTGCTCCCCTTCGATGGGGATGAGGCGCACCTTGCAGCGGCTGATCAGGTCGCCGACCGCCAGACTGGGGTGACCGGCAACCACAAACGCGGCATCCAGCGAGCCATCGCACAGCCCTTCCAGCGGTTCGCTGTCCGACTTGAGTTGATAGGCAGCAAACTGCCCGGGTTGCCATCCCATGGCCGCCATCAGGGCCTGGCTGGTGATCTGCTCACCGGCGCCGTTGTTGCCCGGATAAACCCGCTTCCCTTCGATATCTGCCAGGGTGGTGATGCCGCTATTGGGGGCAGCCAGCAGGGTCAGCGACTCCTGATAGAGGCGAAACAGGCTGCGCAGCTCATTGTTGGCCCCCTGCCCGCTGAAGGGGCCGGTGCCGTGCAGGGCGTGGTGCAACACATCGGACTGCACCAGCGCCAGCTGTACGTCCCCCTTGTCGAGTGCCTTGAGGTTGGCCATCGAGCCACGGGTGCTCTGCACGGTGCAGCTGTCCCCATGCAGGGCATGGCCGGCATTGAGCACCCGGCAGATGGCGCCACCGGTCGGGTAGTAGACCCCGTTGAGCGGGCCCGTTCCGATAGTCAGCGCCTGGCTGCCAAAGGGGAGCAGCGCAGAGAGTGCACAGAGGGGGAGCAGAAGGTGATGCAAGATCCGTAGAGACATAATTGACCGTTGACTGAGTTGACCGCTGGCTGATGACACAGGGTAAAAGGGATGGGGCTTGCCCATCCCGTTGCTGGCTGATCAGGGCTTGTTGTGGTTGAGGATTGCCCGCTCCATCCGCGCCAGCGCGTCGGTCAGCCGTGCCCTGGTGCAGCCGAAGTTGAGCCGCACGAACTGACCGTCGCCAAACTGGGCGCCGGGGGAGAGACCAACGCCGGCCTGCTCGAAGAAGGCGATGGGATCGGCAAGGCCAAGTGCGCTCACATCGATCCAGGCCAGATACGTCGCCTGATGACTGGCCAGCTTGACGCCGGGCCAGCGGGCAACCGCCTGCTGGATCAGGGCCAGATTGGCCGCCAGATAGTCGAGTTGCTCGGTCAGCCACTGTTCGCCACCCTCATAGGCCGCTTCGGCGGCGACAAAGCCCAGCAGGTTGACGTCGGCGCTGATGCCGCGCATCGCCTGTTGCAGCCTGAAGCGCAGACGGGCGTTGGGGATAATGGCGAAGGAGCAACAGAGACCAGCGATATTGAAGGTCTTGCTCGGGGCCATCATCACCGCGCAGCGCTCGGCCGCTTGCGCACTGATGGCGCCGTAGGGAATGTGGCGGGCGTTTTTATCCAGCAGCAGATCGCAGTGGATTTCATCGGAGCAGATCACCAGATTGTGGCGCGCGGCGATGGCATCGATGGCCAGCAGCTCGTCACGGGTGAAGATGGTGCCGCCCGGGTTGTGGGGGTTGCAGAGCAGCAGTAGATCTGCGGCGGGGGCCTGACGCTCAAGCTCTGCCAGGTCCAGCACCCAACGACCCGCCTCTTCAATCATCGGCACGGTGAGCAGGGGACGATCATTGAAGCCCGGCGCCTGCAGGAAGGGGTAGTAGACCGGCTTGGGGGTGATGATACCGCGGCCATGCTGGCTCCACGCCTTGCAGGCAAGGTTGAGCCCCGGCACCACGCCCGGCAGGAATACCAGCCATTCGGGCTCGATAGCCCAGCCATAGCGGGTCGCCATCCGTTCGATAATGAGTTCGATCAGGCGTGGCGAGGGGCGTGAATAGCCGAAAATGCCGTGGGCGACCCGTTTGGTCAACGCCTCGATCACGGACGGGGGGGAGACAAAGTCGGTATCGGCAACCCACATGGGCAGCACATCCTGACCCTTGTACTTGTCCCATTTCAGGCTCATGGTGCCACTGCGGTCTACTTCCTGATCAAAATCAAACATGCGAACTCCTTGTGCTGGCAGGATGGGCTTTCACTCTACGGGGTCGCGGCCTCCCTCGCAAGGCGCACACCTGCTTATGCATCCTTGAGCCCGCTCTTGATAGTGACATAAGATAGGCGCCGAATTTTCATACGGCTGCCGCCCGTTAGCCCGTATCGTCCCTCCAATCAGTGGTAACCCTATGAGCTTGTCGATAGCGGCGGTCAAACGCCCGGACCCCGTCTCTCTTTCATTTCTTGCCGTGACCTTTATGACCGGCGTCGCGGTGGCACTGCAGGTGCCTACCTTAAGTCTGTTTCTGGCCGAAGAGGTGCAGGTGCGCCCCTTTCTGGTCGGGCTCTTCTATACCATCAATGCGGTGGTGGGCATTCTGGTCAGCCAGTGGCTGGGCCATCGCTCCGACAACAAGGGGGATCGCAAGCAACTGATCCTGCGCTGCTGTTTTGCCGGGGTGGCGCTCTCCTTGCTGTTTGCCTGGAACCGCAACTACTGGCTACTGGCGAGTCTGGGGGTGATGCTGGCGGCGCTGGCGGCCACAGCCAGTCCCCAGCTGTTTGCGCTGGCGCGGGAGTATTCCGACAGCCGCAACCGGCGGGCTGACATGTTCAGCTCGGTGATGCGAGCCCAATTTTCGCTGGCCTGGGTCATAGGCCCGCCCATCGCCTTCGCGCTGGCCATCGGCTACGGCTTCGAGCTGATGTACTTGGCCTCTGCACTGGCCTACCTGCTCTGCGCCCTGGTGGTGTGGCGCTGGCTGCCCTCGCTGCCTTTGCCCAAGATGGCTGAAGAGAGCGAGCAGGTCAGCAGCTGGCGGGATCCGGCGGTGCGGGCACTCTTTATCGCCTCAACCCTGATGTGGACCTGCAACAGCATGTACCTCATCAATATGCCGCTTTACATCACCCGAGAGCTCGGGATGGATGAGAAGCTTGCCGGTATCCTGATGGGCACGGCGGCGGCGCTGGAGATCCCCTTCATGCTGCTGGCGGGTTACTACACGGCGCGCTTTGGCAAGCGCCCCATGATGTTGCTGGCGGTGCTGGCTGGCGCGGCCTTTTACACAGGTCTGGTGACCCTCACCGACCAATACGCCCTGATCGCCTTGCAGCTGTTCAACGCCATCTTCATCGGTATCGTGGCGGGGATCGGCATGTCTTATTTTCAGGATCTGATGCCGGGGAGAGCCGGGGTGGCGACTACCCTGTTTGCCAACAGTATCCGCACCGGCTCCATCATGGCAGGGGCCATCGCCGGTGTGGTGGCGGAGGTGTGGAGTTTCCACGGGGTCTTTATGGTGGCGCTGGGATTGGCACTGGTGGCACTGGCCGCCAGCTGGCGGGTGCCGAACGTCTGACGGGGGCTGGCTGTTATTTGTCGTGTTGGGGCTGGGGGTGCGGGAGCGGCGATGACTCGCCCTGATACTCGTTACGCAGGCAGCGCAGCAGCAGCTCGGTCGCAGGGCCGAGGGATTCGGGGGAGAGGGTCAGCAGATAGGTGTAGAGGTGGCGCTCGTTGCCGCTCTCCAGATCCAGCTGTATGAGCGACCCTTCCGCCAGCTCTCGCTCAACCAGATGGCGTGGCAGCCAGGCATAGCCGAGGCCAAGGCGCAGCATGGCGAGCACTTCGTGGTAGTGGGTCGCCTTCCAGCCGGTGTCATCCGCATCGTTCCAGTCCACCGAGCGGTGAATGGGGGGATGCAGGCTGATCTGGTTGTGGCCGGTCAGCACATCGCTGCGGATGGCCCCCTCCTCTTGTGCCAGCGGATGGCTGGCGGCGCAGAGGGGCAGCAGGCACACCTCGTCCAGCAGCAGGCCGGTGCGATCGCCGGGCAGGTGCTCGGAGAGCATCAGATCCCCCGGTTGCAAAGCGTTGAAGTGGCAGTGAATGCGTTCGTGCAGGTTGACCCGGCAACCCCGGCTGCGAGGATAGAAGCTGGCCAGCGCCCGATAGAGGCGATCCCTTGGTTGCAACGCCGAGACATAGAGGTTGATCTGCGGCTCCCACTGCCGCTCCAGGTTGTTGGCCAGATTCTCCAGCTCCTCCACCTGCTGGCTCAACTGACGGGCCCGCTTGAGGAAGATCTCGCCCGCCGGTGTCAGCACCGCCTTGCGGCCGCGCACCTCCAGCAAGGGCACCCCCAGACTCTGCTGCAACTTTGCAACCGCATGATTGAGGGAGGACTGGCTCTTGTTCAGCGCCTCGGCCGCCTGGGCGTAGCCGCCGCAGTCGACCACCGCCTGAAAGATCCGCCATTGCTCAAACGTGCTCTTGGGACGAAACATAGTTCAACCTGATTGGAGATAGGATGGTCAGTGGTTCGAACAGGGAGCCTGTGCCCCCTATTCAATTTAACCTCTGCCGCACAACACTCTGGGTATTTTATTGATTTATTTGGGCTGGGCCACGCAACTTGTTTATTTTGGCTGAGCTACAAAGGTCTGGCCGGTTTTGCCGCGGCTGTCCGACCCCATCAGGTAGAGGTAGAGCGGCATCAGGTCGGCCGGAGTCTTGAGGTTCATGGGATCTTCCGCCGGGAAGGCGCTGGCGCGCATCTTGGTACGGGTACCGCCCGGATTGAGGGTATTGACCCGCACACCGGTGTTCTCAAGCTCGTCGGCCAGCACTTCCATCATCCCCTCGATGGCAAATTTGGAGATGGCATAGGTGCCCCAGTAGGCGCGCCCCTTGCGTCCCACACTGGAGGAGGTATAGACGATGGAGGCATCGCCCTGCGCCTTGGCAGTCTGGCGCAGCAGCGGCAGCAGCGCCTGGGTCAGCAGGAATTCCGATTTGACGTTGACCTGCATCACTTCGTCCCACTCCTTCTCCTGAATATGTTCAAACGGGGAGAGGGTGCCGAGCAGACCGGCATTGAATAGCACGCCATCGAGGCGGCCAAACTGCTGGGCGAAGGTTTCGGCCATGCCGCGGTAGTGGGCGGCGGTGGCCCCTTTCAGATCCACCGGCACGATGGCGGGCAGCGGATAACCGGCCGCTTCAATCTGGTCATACACGGCTTCGAGTTTGGCGCTGGTGCGGCCGAGCAGGATCACGGTGGCACCGTGAGCGGCGTAGGTGAGGGCGGCTTCGCGGCCGATCCCGTCGCCGGCACCTGTGACCAGAATGACTTTATCCTTGAGCAGATCGCGGGGTGCCTGATAATCGAGCATGACAACTCCTGTTAACAAATTCCGGCCATAAGTGCATGGCAATCGGCGCCAAGTGTACTGATCCGCGCGCCTGTTTGACCAGCCAGCGGCAAGAAAAATGTGAAGAAAATAGAGAGGTTGTGATGCTCGGGTTGGTTTTTCCGGGCACTGGCTGCGATTTTTTGCGCGCCTCCATCAAACTCCCTAGAATGTGACGAAAACCGATCCATTCTGGAGTCCATCGTGACATTTCTGACCGAGTATGGCCTGTTTCTGGCCAAGACAGTGACCTTCCTGCTGGCCATCGGCGCCATCATCCTGATGATTGTGAGCACTCGCCAGCCGAAAGCGCGCAAGGGTGAGCTGGTGGTGACCGATCTCTCGAGCGAGCTGGAGCAGGGGCAATTTGCGCTCAAGAGCGCGCTTGCCAGCAAGGCCGAGCGCAAGGTGCTGGAAAAGCAGCAGAAAGAGGAGCAGAAAAAGCGCGCCAAGGCGGGGGATGAGCGCAGTCGCCTGTTCGTGCTCGATTTCAACGGCAGCATGGATGCCAAAGAGGTAGCCTCCCTGCGCGAGGAGGTGAGCGCGGTGATCGGCGTCGCCCAGCCCGGCGACGAGGTGCTGCTGCGGCTCGAATCCGGTGGCGGCGTGGTGCATGGCTATGGCTTGGCCGCTTCCCAGTTGCAGCGGCTGCGCGATCGTGACATCAAGCTCACCGTGGCGATTGACAAGGTGGCGGCGAGCGGCGGCTACATGATGGCCTGCGTGGCGGACAAGATCCTGGCTGCCCCCTTTGCCATCGTCGGCTCCATCGGGGTGATCGCCCAATTGCCGAACTTCAACAAGTTGCTGAAAAAGCACGACATCGAATTCGAGATGCACACCGCAGGTCAATACAAGCGCACCATCACCATGTTCGGTGAGAACGACGATCTGGGGCGCGAGAAGTTTCGCGAGGAGCTGGCGGCGATCCACGAGCGCTTCAAGGCCTTTGTGGCCGAGCACCGCCCGCAACTCGATATCGATCAGGTCACGACCGGTGAGCACTGGCTGGCGAGTCAGGCCAAGGGGCTGGGGCTGGTGGATACCCTCTGCACCAGTGATGATTACCTGCTGGCGCAGGCCAGCCACCACAAGGTGATCGGCATCAGCTATCGCAAGCCAAAAAGCCTGACCCAGAAGCTGGGGCAGCAGGGCGCACAGGCGCTGGAGGCGGGATTGGGCCGTTTGTGGCAGCAGAGCCCCTGGCGCTAAGCCCGGCCCTCTGGCGTTAGCCCGAGGGACATTCCGTGATAAAAAAGCCAGCCGATGCCCACCGGCTGGCCTTTTTGCATCCGGTTGCACCTTGCTGGTGAGCGAGGGTTGTTTCTATTGAGGCCCTCTGTTACAACTGAATGCTTTCCCCGTTTATGACAGGATCTTGTGGTAAGAGCTGCGGGGCATGGAGCATAGCGATGTCATGGAGCATCTTCAGGCAATTTACCCCGCTGGTCTGGATCGTCATTCTGGGTACCTTCATGGTACGCACCAGCTACTACATGGTGTGGCCCTTCCTCTCCATTCTGCTCTATCGGGAGTATGACCTTTCGGCCACCTTGATCGGCCTGTTGCTGGGGGGCTCGATGGCCCTCTCTACCCTGGTCAGTTTCTACGGCGGCTGGCTCTCTGATCGCTTCGGGCGGCGCAGCATACTGCTGGCCGGTTGTCTGGTGGCGATGATCTGTTTCGGCCTGCTCGGTTTCTCCCATGCGGTGTTCTGGCTCGGGGTCGGGGTGATGGGCAGCGGCCTCTCGTCGGGGCTCATCGATGCCCCCGGCAAGGCGCTGATGGCTGACAGTCTGGCCTCTGCCAAGGCGCGGGAGCTGGCACTGCACCTGCGCTATTTTCTGCTCAACCTGGGAGCCGCGTTGGGGCCGCTGCTCGGGGTGACCCTCGGGATCAACGCCCAGCAGGAGACCTTCCTGTTTCTGGTGGTGAGCTATCTGCTGCTGGCGCTGGCCTTTGGCTGGGGATTTCGCCGGGCTGGCTGCACAGGCAAGCCGGGTGCTGCTGGCCCCGGACTGCGGGATGCCATCAAGGTGTTGCTGGCGGATCGCGCCTTCCTGCTACTGGTGATGGCCAATCTCCTGATGGTGCTGGTCTACTCCCAGTTTCACTCGCCGCTGGTGCAATACCTGACCCGGGCCGGTATGCCGCAGGTGGCCGAGCTGGTTGCCCTGCTGGTGGCGACCAATGCCCTGACCGTGGTGCTGCTGCAGTTTCCGCTGCTGCGGTTGTTGTCACGCTGGCCGGTGCGGGTACGGCTTCATATCGGCATGGTGCTCTTTCTGGCAGCCCAACTGCTCTTCGCACTGGGGGACCCGACGGTGCGCAGTCACTGGTTTGGCGCCGTGCTGCTGCTCAGCATCGGCGAGACCATCCTCTTCCCCCTGCTCAACGTGCTGATCGACCAGATGGCTCCTACCCACCTCAAGGGGAGCTACTTTGGTGCCAGCGCACTGGCCGGGTTGGGAGGGGCCGCCGGCGCCCTGCTGGGAGGCTGGATCCTCGAGCAATGGAGCGGTCAGTGGCTCTATGCGCTGATGGCGCTGCTTTGTGTGGCGATTTTTGCGCTTTACGAGTGGGGCGCCAGAGTACAGCGTCCCGCTGTGGCCACGTCTGTGGTTGAGCGGAGCTGACCCGGTTAATGCGGGGATCTGTGATGCTGAATGTTCAGTGCGTGCTACCCGGCGTCTTCTCTTTGAGCGCCTTCTTGGCTGCGTACATCCTCTCGTCGGCGAGCCGGATCAGGTTTAGCCCGTCGTCGTAGTGCTCCGGCCCGGTCTGTACTATGCCGATACTGAGGGTGAGATCGCCCAACTGCTCCTTGACGGTGTTGATCAATCGTTTGAGATAGATATCCCGCGCCTGACTCTCGTTGCAGTTGGGCAGGATCAGGCAGAACTCATCTCCGCCATAACGAAAGCAGCTGTCTTCGGCGCGAAAGACCTGACGGATGCAGTTGCCGACGATGCGCAGGATCTCGTCTCCGCGCTGGTGACCTTCGGTATCGTTGATTTTCTTGAAGTTGTCGATATCGAGATAGGCGATGGCCATGGGTTCGGCACGGCGCTGACAGGTGCGCAGGCTCAGCAGCAACAGCTCGTTGAGGTGGCGAACGTTGAGCAATCCGGTCAGGGCATCGGTGCGGTTCAGTTCCTCCAGTTGTTTGGTACGCTCGCGTACTTTCTGCTCCAGACTCTTGGCATAGTTCTCCGATTTCTCTCTGGATGACTCTATTTCCGACACCAGACTGCGAATGTAGGTTTCGAAGACCAGAGTGATGTCGAACAGAAAGAGTTTGTCCAGTGCGGCCAGCATGACGAGGCGCTCCGGTTCATCGCGGATCTGCTCGAACATATCCTCGATCAGCAGGGCTTTGAGGGTGTTGATGGCGGCCAGATAGAGCTTGGGTTCGACCCCGATCCGCAGCCGGTTGTTGACGTACTCCAGATCGTAATGGCCGCTGAAGAGATCGAGCACATAGCGCCGTTGTGCGGTGCGCAACCGTATGAGGGTATCAGCATCCCCGATCAACAGGGCGATTTCGGTGATGGCCGTCTGCTGCTGGTAGAAGCGATCCACCAGGGCGTCGATCCGTGGTTCTATCTTGCTGCAATAACTTGCCAGCCGCGCCACATCCTGCTCATTGAGCAGCAATAACTCCTTGCGATGGGCAATATCGAAGTCGGTGATCCTCATCTGCTCAAGCAGGGTCTGTTCGGTCGGATTCATCGTCGTCCTCGGTTTATTACTGGGCGTTACGCTGTCCGTGAGGTGGGACAAACAAGCTGGCGTGGCAACTGATAGTGTAGTCAGTGAGACTGGCGGCGCGTGCAATGCCCCCGTATAGCGGGGGCCATGGAGGGTCAGATGAGGGCTAAAGGGGCAAGAGATCCGGAGGGGGAGATCAGAACGTCAGCACCTTGTCGGCCGCCAGGGTCCATTGGGCCAGCATCGGCAGGGTGCCGACCTCAATGCCCTCGATCAGCGGCAGGGCGGTGATGCCACGGGCATCGGTGCAGGTCTTGCACAGGCGAATGGTGACGCCTTGTGCCAGCAGGATCTCCAGCATCTGGCGCAGGTTGTACCCTTCGGCCGGAGCCTGACCGGCCAGTGCTGCACTCACCGCATCTGACATCAGGAACAGCTTCAGGATGGCACCACCCTGTTCGTTGAGGGCGATAGCGAGACGCAGGGCGTTGAACAGGGATTCGCTGCCATAGGGGGCACCGTTGGCAATGACCACAATTTGTTGATTCATAACAGACTCCCGATTGGAAAGAGCGTCATTGTAGAACCAACAGGGTGGCAATTGCGTGATGTTGCACAACTTCTGTCGCACCTTTTTCCCGCTTGCTTGACCCTGCTGCCGATCGAGGTTTTTATGGTCAGCTCGCAAACAAGACCGGATGAATCGAGATGTGGAAAGTATTGGGAGCCGGCTTGCTGCTGTTGGCGGGTCAGGCCTTTGGCAGTGAGGCGGTCGGTTGCAAGGCCCGTCTGCAGGCCGTCAACGACCAGCTGGTGTTTGCCAAAGCACACAACAATGCCGGGCAGATTGCCGGGCTCGAACAGGCAGCGCGCAATATCAAGGCCAACTGTACTGATGAAGGTCTGCTCAAGGAGCAGAAAGAGCGGGTTAACAAACTACGCGGCGAGGTGGACGAGCGCCTGCTCGAGTTGCAGGAGGCGAGAGTCAGTGGCAAACCGGAGAAGATTGCCAAGCGGCAGGCCAGGCTGGAGGAGTCCCAGACCCGAATGCTGGAGGCCCAGCGGGAGCTGGACAAACTGATCCGGCTGGTCGGCAAGTGATGCCCAGCCGCTGCACGCAGGATCAAAAAAGGCCGATTGCTCGGCCTTTTTTTCGTTTTACGGTCTGTGCATCCGCACAAACTTCTCCATCAGCTGATCTTCGGTCTCCACATAAGCGGGATCCCAGATGATGCAGTCGATAGGGCAGACACTGATGCAGGTCGGCTTCTCATAGTGACCGACGCACTCGGTGCAGCGACTGGGGTCGATCTCGTAGATCTCCTCACCCAGGCTGATAGCCTGGTTGGGGCACTCGGGATCGCACATGTCACAGTTGATGCACTTGTCGGTGATGAGCAGCGCCATCTCAGGCCGCCGTGTGCGGGTTGCGGGTATCCTGGCTGTCGCCCAGATTGCGCAGCAGGATGCCGTAGTTCACATCCAGATCTTTCGGGACCGGCACATAGACCACGTGACCGTTGCCCGGCGCGGTATCGATAAGCTCCCCTTTGCGGTTCTCCATCTGCTCCAGATTGAAACGGACGTTGCCCTGCGGGGTCATCAGCTCCAGATTGTTGCCCACCAGGAACTTGTTCTTCACTTCGACCTCGACCATGTCACCTTTGCGACCGGTGATCTCGCCGACAAACTGCTGGGTGTCGGAGACAGAGTAGCCGTAGTCGTAGTTCTGGTATTCGCTGTGGTTGTGACGGCGCAGGAAGCCCTCGGTATAGCCGCGGTGGGCCAGATTTTCGAGGGTACCCATCAGGCTGCGGTCGAACGGACGACCCGCTACCGCATCGTCGATGGCCTTGCGGTAAACCTGAGCGGTACGGGCACAGTAGTAGAAGGATTTGGTGCGCCCTTCGATTTTCAGGGAATGAACGCCCATCTTGGTCAGTCGCTCGACGTGCTCGACGGCGCGCAAGTCCTTGGAGTTCATGATGTAGGTGCCGTGTTCGTCTTCGAACGCGCTCATGTACTCGCCCGGGCGGTTGGACTCTTCCAGCAGCACCAGGGCATCGGTCGGCTTGCCAAGGCCCAGGGTGTTGTCCGGGCGGATGGCGATGGGCTCCTGACGGTGGACGATCTGGCCCACGTCATCTTCTTTACCCTCGTGCACCTTGTACTCCCAGCGGCAGGAGTTGGTGCAGGTGCCCTGGTTGGGGTCTCGCTTGTTGATATAGCCGGAGAGCAGGCAGCGGCCGGAGTAGGCCATGCACAGCGCGCCGTGAACGAACACTTCCAGCTCCATCTCCGGCACCTGCATGCGGATCTCCTCGATCTCGTCCAGCGACAGCTCGCGGGAGAGAATGGCGCGGGTCAGGCCCATCTGATGCCAGAATTTCACAGTGGCCCAGTTGACCGCGTTGGCCTGCACCGAGAGGTGAATGGGCATATCAGGAAAGGCTTCACGCATCATCATGATGAGACCTGGGTCAGACATGATCAGCGCATCCGGCTTCATCTCCACCACAGGGCGCATGTCGCGGATAAAGGTCTTGAGCTTGGAGTTGTGGGGCTGGATGTTGGCCACCACATAGAACTGCTTGCCCAGCGCATGGGCTTCGTTGATGCCCAGCTGCAGGTTTTCGTGATCGAATTCGTTGTTGCGCACCCGCAGGCTGTAGCGGGGCTGACCGGCATAGACGGCATCGGCGCCATAGGCGTAGGCGTAACGCATGTTCTTGAGGGAACCTGCGGGGGAGAGCAATTCTGGTTTAAACATGGCGGACTCTTTATATCTGATTGCAAATCAGGACGATGCCACCTGATGGCATCGTAGTGGTTGAGCTGCGGTGCAAGATGCCCTCCGAGAGGAGGCTCAATGCAGCGCGACCCGATGACGGCATATCCGGGGCTATCTAAAGAAGATGCGCCGGATATTCGGGGTGCGAGATTGTACTCGCCCCCACGTCATCATGCAATTTGGCAGGAATATCATGCGAATGGAAAATCAGCTTTTGGGGAATCTTTGATGGTGGGTTAGCGATAGTTGCTGATGTTCAATTATCCAGTGCGAGTTGAAAATCGGGAAACTGTTCGCTCATAAAATTGCGGGGGCTGTGGCCATTGCCTGCGGTGGCCAGCCATTCCCAATCCAGTTTTGGCGAGCCCGCTTTGAAGCGTTGATAGGCAACGCCCTGATGAATGGTCAGAAAGAGGGTCGTGGGGAGTCCCAGCTTGTTGCTGTAGCGCACCATCAGATCGCCCTGATAGTCGTTGCTGATTCTGACTTTGAGCGCCTGCAGTGTCAGACCGGTGGCGTGACCATGCTCGTCCCAGACTTCAAACATGATGTGAACACTCTGATGTCTATGATGCCACGATGAGCAAGATGGGATGCAATTGCAACTGTCAGATCTGACAATGCCGAAAAAGTGTGAGGGGGATAGCAGAAAGCGAAAACCCGGCGCGAGGCCGGGTTTTCTTGAATGATGGTGGAGGGAGAAGGATTCGAACCTTCGAAGGCAGAGCCGTCAGATTTACAGTCTGATCCCTTTGGCCGCTCGGGAACCCCTCCACAGGGGCAAAGCAAATTGTATTCAGCCATTGCAATCAGGGAAATGGTGGAGGGAGAAGGATTCGAACCTTCGAAGGCAGAGCCGTCAGATTTACAGTCTGATCCCTTTGGCCGCTCGGGAACCCCTCCACGGGGTATTTCCTGATTGTCACTACTTTTGCACTTGAATGGTGGAGGGAGAAGGATTCGAACCTTCGAAGGCAGAGCCGTCAGATTTACAGTCTGATCCCTTTGGCCGCTCGGGAACCCCTCCCCAAGTGCGAGGCGCATACTATCAGATCCAGAGGCTTTGTGAACCCCTTGATGAAGCATCTGGCAGTAAAAAGTGACTGTTCGTCGATTTTTTGATACGTCCAGCTCAAAATTCAAGCTTATCAGCAAGTTGTGCGCTGCTTTTCTGCACAAAACAGCATCCGTGCAAGTTGGCCATCGCGCTGAAGAGAAGGCAGATAGCAGAAGACCGCCTGCGTCGGCGGTCTTCCCGGGCATCATATCTAGCGCTGGAACGGGTAGACCGAACCCAGTTTCAGGAGCTGGGTCAGCTCGTCCAGCGCGCTGCGGGACTCCTGCACCAGTGCCGGATCCCGCAGGTCATCGAGGGTCAGGCGGTCACGGTAGTGGCGATCTACCCAGCCATCGAGGCGGGCAAACTGGCTGTCGTTGATGAGGCAGGCCGGATTGACCGCGGCGAGTTCCTGATCGTTCATGGCAACCCGCAGTCGCAGGCAGGCCGGGCCGCCGCCATTGCGCATGCTCTGTTTCACATCCATGTAGTGGACCGCCTTGATCGGGGTCTCCAGCGTCAGCAGCTTGCCAAGATAGGCCGACACCGCCGGATTATCGCGGCACTCGGTGGGGGCGATGATGGCCATCTCACCGCTCGGCAGGGTGAGGATCTGGGTGTTGAACAGATAGGATTTCACCGCATCCAGCACGGAAACTTCTGCAGTCGGCACTTCGATAAAGTGCAGGTCCCCTTCGCCAAACTTGGTACGTACCTCGGCCAGCGCCGACTCGGTATTGAGGAACGCCTGCTGGTGGAAGAAGAGCACGTTCTGGTTGCCCACCGCGATCACGTCGTTGTGGAACACCCCCTGATCGATCACCTCCGGGTTTTGCTGAATAAACACCACGCTCTCCTCGCCAAGGCCATGCAGGCGGGCGATGGCCTGGCTTGCCTCCAGAGTCTGGCGGGCCGGATAGCGCTTCGGCGCCGGGCGGGAGTAGTCAAAGGCGCTGCGGCCATAGACAAACAGCTCGACCCCCGCCTCGCCATAGGCGCGGCAGAGCCGGGTGTGGTTGGCTGCCCCCTCGTCGCCGAAGTGGTCATTTTCCGGCAGATGGAGGTGGTGGCTGAAGTGGCGATCATTGTTGAACACGGCGCGCAGGATACGGCCCGTGACGTCGGGCTCCAGAGAGCGGTGAAACTTGTTAGTCAGGTTGGCGGGGGTGAAGTGAATGCGGCCATCCTGAGTATCGGCACTGGGAGAAACGGTGGCGGCGTTGGCAGTCCACATGCTGGAAGCCGAATAGCAGGCAGCCAGTACGGCGGGAGCCTGCTTGGCTGCCTGTTCCAGCACCCGGGCATCGTTGCCGGTGAAGCCTAGGCGGCGCAGGGTCGCGAGGTCGGGACGCTCTTGCGGCGCCAGCACCCCCTGGGTCATGCCAAGCTCGGTCAGCGCCTTCATCTTGCGCAGCCCCTGTTTGGCGGCCTCTTTCGGATTGGAAGCCTCCTGGGCATTGCTCTGGGAGGCAACATTGCCGTAGGAGAGGCCGGCATAGTTATGAGTCGGGCCGACCAGACCGTCGAAATTGACCTCGAAGTGCTTCATTGAGTACATCCTTTCGATTTTTATGATGGGTAGCGGTTCCTTCCGCGCACAATGCGTCGGGGTTGGGCCATTATAAAGAGATTTTATGTTTTTGTAACAAGCCGGTAACCAGCAGACGTTTTTATGTCGTTTCAGATATAAAAAGAGGGGCGGTATGGCAGAAAATTGAAAAAGCGGTTGCGTCCGGCCTGTTGCCTTCGCATTAATAAATAAAGAAGCAATAAAAGAAGCAGTGTGGTTCGGGCTGGTCAGGCAAATTTGCTCACAAGATTGCTTTTTCGCGCCAAATCTCTTATACAGCCCCACAAAACCGCACACCAACCCCGTCGGGTGCAATGAGGATAATAGTTACAGCATGGGCAAATCACTGGTCATAGTGGAGTCTCCGGCCAAGGCCAAGACGATCAACAAATATCTGGGCAAGGACTACGTGGTGAAATCCAGCGTTGGTCATGTTCGCGATCTGCCCACCAGCGGCAGCGCCAGCACTGAGCCCAAGAAACCTGTCATTCGCGGCATCAAGTTGAGCGAATCCGAGAAGGCTGCCAAGGATCGCAAGGCCCTGTTTGCCCGGATGGGTATCAATCCGACCGCTGGCTGGCAGGCTAACTACCAGATTTTGCCCGGCAAGGAGAAGGTGGTCAGCGAGTTGCAAAGTCTGGCCGAGAAAGCCGACACCATCTATCTCGCAACCGACTTGGATAGAGAAGGAGAGGCGATCGCCTGGCACCTGCGCGAGATCATCGGTGGCGACGACAGCCGCTACAAGCGCGTGGTGTTCAACGAGATCACCAAGAGCGCCATCAAGGAGGCGTTTGCCCAGCCGTCCGAACTCAATATTGACCGCGTCAATGCCCAGCAGGCCCGTCGTTTCCTCGACCGCGTGGTGGGTTACATGGTTTCCCCGCTGCTGTGGAAAAAGCTGGCCCGCGGTCTCTCCGCCGGTCGGGTGCAATCCGTTGCGGTGCGTCTCATCGTCGATAAAGAGCGCGAAATCAAGGCGTTCGTACCGGTCGAGTTCTGGGATCTCAATGCCGACCTGCTGACCGCCGACAAGAGCGATCTGCGGATGGAAGTGGTCAGCCGCAACGGGGCCGACTTCAAGCCGGTGACCCAGGCCGAGACCTTTGCCGCCGTGGCGGCCCTGGAAGGGGTCGACTACAAGGTGGTGAACCGGGAAGACAAGCCGACCGGCTCCAAGCCGTCCGCGCCGTTTATCACCTCTACCCTGCAGCAGGCGGCCTCTACCCGGCTGAGCTTCGGGGTCAAGAAGACCATGATGATGGCCCAGCGTCTCTATGAAGCGGGTTACATCACCTATATGCGTACCGACTCCACCAACCTCAGCAAAGAGGCGGTTGAGGCGGTGCGTGAATATATCGGCGAGCAGTATGGCGCTGCCTATCTGCCAGCCGAGCCGAATCTGTATGGCGCCAAGGCCAATGCCCAGGAAGCGCACGAGGCGATCCGTCCCTCCAACGTACAGGTGACTGCCGAGATGCTGGAAGGGATGGAGCCGGATGCCATGCGTCTGTACGATCTCATCTGGCGTCAGTTCGTTGCCTGCCAGATGACCCCGGCTCAGTACGACTCCTCCACCCTGACCGTCAAGGCGGGTGAGTTCGAGCTCAAGGCTCGTGGCCGTACCCTGCGCTTCGCCGGTTGGACCAAGGCCCTGCCGCCGATGGGTCGCAAGGGCGAAGATAGTCAGCTGCCGGCGGTGACCGTCGGCGAGGTGCTGAAACTGGTCAAGCTGGATCCGCGCCAGCACTTCACCAAGCCGCCGGCCCGTTTCACCGAAGCGGCGCTGGTGCGCGAGCTGGAAAAACGCGGCATCGGCCGTCCGTCAACCTACGCCTCCATCATCTCCACCATCGTTGATCGCGGATATGTGCGGGTCGAGAGCCGCCGTTTCTTCGCCGAGAAGATGGGCGAGATTGTCACCGATCGTCTGGTGGAGAACTTCGTCGAGCTGATGAACTACGAGTTCACCGCCAAGATGGAAGACAAGCTCGATGGCATCGCCGAAGGGAGCCTTGAGTGGAAGAAGGTGCTGGACGCCTTCTACGCCGAGTTTACCCAGGAGCTGGAGAAGGCTGACAAGGCGCCCGAAGAGGGCGGCATGCGTGCCAACCAGATGGTGATGACCGACATCGACTGCCCGGATTGCGGCCGCAAAATGGGGATTCGTACTGCCACCACCGGCGTGTTCCTCGGCTGCTCCGGCTATGCCCTGCCGCCCAAAGAGCGCTGCAAGAAGACCATCAACCTGGTCTCTGCCGACGAGTTTGTCTCCGCCACTGACGGCGAAGAGGCGGAAACCGAAGCGCTGCGCGCCAAGCACCGCTGCGGCGTCTGTGGTACAGCGATGGATGCCTACATCATCGATGACAGCCGCAAGCTGCACGTCTGTGGTCGCAACCCGGACTGCGATGGCTACGAGATCGAGAAGGGCCAGTTCAAGCTCAAGGGCTACGAAGGGCCGAGCATCGAGTGCGACCGTTGCGGAGCCGAGATGCAGCTCAAGAACGGCCGTTTCGGCAAGTACATGGGCTGCACCAACGAGACCTGCAAGAACACTCGCAAGATCCTGAAAAACGGTGACATCGCGCCGCCGAAGGAGGATCCGGTGCCGCTGCCGGAGCTCAAGTGCACCCAGTCCGATGCCCACTTTGTACTGCGTGACGGTGCTGCCGGTCTGTTCCTGGCGGCCAGCAACTTCCCCAAATCCCGCGAGACCCGCGCGCCGCTGGTGGAAGAGCTCAAGCGCTTCAAGGATCGCATCTCCGCCAAGCACAAGTATCTGGCCGGTGCCCCGCTCACCGATCCGGACGGCAACCCCGCCATCGTACGCTTCAGTCGCAAGACCAAGGAGCAGTACGTGATGAGCGAGGTCAACGGCAAGGCGACCGGTTGGACCGCTCACTACGACAACGGTACCTGGCAAGAGAGTTTGCCAAAGGCTAAAAAAGCCTGATGAAAAGAGGCCCCGACAAGGGGCCTCTTTGCTTATGGATAGCGGTATACTGAGACAGCTGCAAGGAGTGCAGCTGTCATCAATCGCGAAGTAGACAAGGAGGTTGAGATGGAGATAAACGAGATCCGGCCGGGCATGAGCTGCATGACCCGTGAAGGGGCGGCCTATGTGCTGGAGGTTGACCGGCAGAGCCTGCTGGTGCTGCTGCAGCGCGCGGATGAGACCATACCGGTGCAGGTGCGCAGCGACGAGATCCTGGCGCCGCTGGAGTGATCCGGCTGTGCCCCCCTCAAAACGGCAGTAGAAAAAGCAGCTCGGCCAGATCGGGCTGCCATTGCCACTCCTTCATTCTGACCCGCCCACCGATCACCACGACCCCTTCTTGCTGCAGGCGTCCCGTCTGTTCGGCAAAGCCTGGCGATCCTTTCGGTAACGAGATAGTGCCCGCTGCGCCCAGCACCCGATGCCACGGCAGTACCTTGTCGGTTTCCCGCAGCACCTTGCCCACCAGTCTTGCCCGTCCGGGCAGCCCGGCCAGATCGGCCACCTGACCATAGCTGACCACCCGGCCTGCCGGGATCAGGGCGATGATCGCTTCGATACGGGCCGTTTTGTTCAATGGGGATGGTCTTGGTTCAATGCTCATAAACCCGATTCGTCAAAAACAACAGAAGCGCCATTGTGGCGCTTCTGTCATGGGGCTGGCAATGATTCAGCCGAAGGTCTGGCTAAGCCCCTTCAGTTGCTTGGCCCGTTCCAGCAGAGCCTGACTGGAGTGATCGACATCCAGCATCTTCTGACTGTTGGCGTGGGAGTATGCGGATATCTGGTGGATGCTGCGGCTGATCTCCTCCACGACCGCTTGTTGCTGCTCTGCAGCGGTGGCGATCTGGGTGGAGTGTTCGGTGACCAGCTCTATCTCTGCCAGCACGGTATGGAGGCTGCTGGCGCCCTGGCGGGTCATCTCGGCACATGCGCGGGTCTGTTGCAGGTTCTCCTGCATCATCCCCTTCCAACGTCCCAGCGTGTGCTGGATCTGCTTGATGCTGCCCTGGATCTGCTCGGTCGCCTTGTGGGTGCGGGTCGATAGAGTACGCACCTCGTCTGCGACCACCGCAAAACCACGGCCCTGCTCCCCGGCGCGAGCGGCTTCGATGGCAGCGTTGAGGGCCAGCAGGTTAGTCTGCTCGGCGATGCCCTGGATCTCGCCCATGACACTGCCAATCCGTTCGGATTCACTGGCGAGCTCTACCGCCGAGTTGAACGCCAGCTCTGCCTGTTTGGCGAGCAGTTCGATCTGTTGCTCGGTCTGGTTCAACTGCTGGTTGGTTTGTTCACAACGATTGCGAGCTTCGTTGACCTGACCGTTGGAATCTTGAATGTTGCGGGCGATCTCGTGAGCTGTGTTGGCCATTTGAGTCATAGCCGTAGCCATCTGCTGGGTCTGGGCATCTTGCTCGTTGATATCGAGACAGGCCTGATGAGAGGCCTGCTTCAAATTGATGGCCAGGGTTTGCAGAGGTGCCGTGGCATCGTTGATCCGCCCCAAAACGGTTCGGATGCGGGCCTGCAGCATCTTGATATGAAAATCGGCAATGGCGCCGGGGTTGTCACCGGAGTAGACCAGCCGGGTCAGACTGTCATATTCACGGCCCAGTTTCTGCAGATAGTGGGGCAGGGCAAAGAGCTCGCGCCAGTAGGCTCCGCCAATAAGCAACAGGGGCAGCAGCATCAGCAGGACGGTCATGGCCCCTTGACTGGCGAAGGTCCAGCCCATCAGGCCGAGCAGCAGCAGGGTAATGGCCGGGGTGCGTACTTTGGCAAGAGAGGGGAGGTTGCTGCTGTTGCCGCGCTCGGCCTTGAGCAGTGCCTGGTAGGTCTGAGCGGCGATGCGCTTGAATTGGGGCTCGGGCTTGCAGCGTACCGACTGGTAGCCGCTGATCCTGTTGCCTTCATAGATGGGGGTCACATAGGCATCTACCCAGTAGTAACGGCCATCCTTGCAGCGGTTTTTTACCATACCGCGCCAGGGTTTGCCCTCCTTGAGGCGGGCCCAGAGATCGGCGAAGGCGGCCTTGGGCATGTCGGGGTGGCGTACCAGATTGTGGTTGTGTCCCACCAGTTCATCGACCGTGTAGCCTGCGATTTCGCAAAAGGCCGGGTTGGCGTAGGTGATCACCCCGCGCAGGTCAGTGGTGGAGACCAGTTGTACGTCGGCAGGAAACTCCACTTCGCTATCCAGGGTATGGACGTCTCTGCGGGCCATAGGAATACGCTCCGATGTTCTTGTTGATAATGTTGTCGTTGTTATTGTGGCAGATCTGGAGGTGGCCGCAGGCTCGCGCCAGCAGGAGGCAGACCAGCTTCATTGGGGGCTGGATTTTGCCAATAATGGCGGATGAATGGTAGGGGGAAGTTGATGTTTTGTTGGCTAATCGTAAAAAAGGCGGCCGATTGGCCGCCAAAGTAGAGACAACATTACCTCTGTGGCATCCGGTAGCGCACCTGCAACTGATCGAGGATCTGCAGCTGACCCGACAGGCGGGCGGCGAAGTGCTCCCAGCCCTTGTGGGCGGGATCGCTCCAGGCCACCTCGGCCGTGGCCAGCATACGCGGGAACAACATGTAGTCGAGACGATCACGGCTGGTGATCAATTCTGACCACAAGGGGCTCAGCACCCCGAGGATGTTATCGTTGGCATGGAAATCGGCTGGGGCAGGGTCACACGAGTAGATCTGCTCCAGATTGAGGGTCCCCGCCCAGTAGAGGCCGGGTTCATGAATATCGGCGCTCCAGGCCAGATCCAGATAGAGGAACTGGGCGGGCGCCATCACCACCGGATAACCGGCCGCGGCAGCGTCCAGCCCTGCCTGAAAGCTGGTCCAGGCACAGATGGCCGCTTTGCGGCTCACCTTGTCGCCATGCAGGATCTCCTCCCAGCCGATCATCTGTTTGCCTCTGGCGGCCAGATAGCGCTGACAGTGCCGCAGTAGATGGCCCTGCAGTTCACGGCAGTCGGAGTAGCCCTGCTCGGTCATCAGCTGCTGGCAGGCGGGGCTGTCGGTCCAGACCCCGGTCGGCACCTCGTCACCCCCCATGTGGATCTGCGGGCCGGGGAAGAGCTCGCATACCTCGTCCAGCACCGCCTCCAGGAAGCGGTAGGTGCCGGGCAGGGCAGGATTGAGCACGTTGTCATCGAAATGCTGGACCGAGCGGTAGCGGGAGTGATCCGCCGTTTCGATCAGCAGCTCGGGCAGCGCCTTGATGGCGGCGTGGCAGTGGCCCGGAATGTCGATCTCGGGAATGATGGTGATGCCGAGCTCACTGGCATAGCTCACCAGCTCCTTCACCTCGCTCTGGGTGTAGTAGCCGCCATAGGGTTCGGCGCCGCCGCTGAGCTGGGGGGCGATCGCCAGATCGTGGCCGCGCCAGGCACCCACGTCGGTCAATGCCGGGAAGGCCTTGATCTCGAGCCGCCACCCCTCGTCATCGGTCAGGTGCCAGTGGAAGCGGTTGAACTTGTAGAGGCTCATCAGCTTGAGCAGGCGCTTGATGGTGGCCGGAGTGTGGAAGTGGCGGGCGCAGTCGAGAAAAATGCCGCGAAAGCCAAAGCGCGGGGCATCCTCCAGCGTGATGCAGGGCAGGCTCTCCCCATGTTGCAGATACCACTGGGCCAAAGTCACCAGCCCGTGGCGCCAACCCGTTTCGTCGGCGGCGGCAATTACCACCTCCTGCGGCATGATGGTGAGTTGGTAGGCTTCGGGGGCCAGCTTGGCCTCGGTCAGCCGGATTTCAGCGTCATGATCCTGCTCCAGCGCTAGCGATGTGAGTTCGTTGAAGTGGGCCAGCAGCTTCGGCACATCACGGGGAGCGCTGACATGAGCCCGCTCGGCCAGCCGGAAGTTCCCCTCCAGCAGTACCAGATGGGCCGGTTGCGGCACTATACCGGGCAGAGGCTCGACATCCGGCAGGTCGGGGCGGGCTAACGGCGGGTTTTCCAGTCCGAGATCCTCAGCCGCCAGCGTCACCGGCAGCAGCTGGGCACCTGTGGTCGCCTCCGGCAAGCTGAGGAAAAAGCCCTGCGGCATGTCGGAGAGCTTCTTGATGGGGGTCTGGCGGCAGCAAAAGCGCAGCTTGCAGCTGCCAGCGTTCGGGACAATCACCTTGTAGCTGCCGCTCTGGCGCTCCAGCTCGCCCCCTTGCAAGGAGTCGGGGTCGATATGGCGAGCCAGACAGAAGTGCAGCTTCCACTTGGTATCCGGCATGCGGGAGAGGGTGAAGGTGAACCAGACATCCTCGCCGTCACGTCGGGCGACCTGGGTGTGGATCAGGGGTGTAGACATGGAAAATCCTCTGATTGGGCAAACAGGATGGCGCCATCGAGCGCATCTGCCTGGGGGGGGATCAGGTTGAGCTGGCCGAGACGGGGAGCGAGGCGGGTGCCAATCCCCCCCAGCAGGGCGATCTGTCTGGCACCGAGCTGGGTCATTCCCTCCAGCAGGATCCGCAGCTGTTCGCAGGTTTCGTCCAGCAGATGATTGGCGAGCTCGTCGCCATCGCTGGCGGCATCGAATACCCAGTGGGCAAAGTGGCCATAGTCCGCCGGAATGGCGCGGGCGGCCCAGCGAACCACCTCGGCCTGATCCCGCTTGAAGCGATCCATCAAGCGGATGGCGAGGGTGCTGGGGGGCAGAATGCCATCGTGGCAGAGCAGGGATTGCTGGATGGCGCGCAGCCCCAGCCAGGCGCCGCTGCCTATGTCTGAAATGGGGAAGCCGCGGCCGGAACAGGTGCGAATTTGACCTGCGTGATAGATCAGCCCCACCGAGCCGGTACCTGCGATCAGAATGGCCCCCTCACGGCCGCCAAAGGCGCCGAGGCAGGCACCGAAGGCATCGGAGGTGAGCCTGACGCTAGCAAAGGGGAAGGGCATCTCGAGCAGGGCGTGATAGCAGTCGGCCAGCTCGGCGGAGGCGAGCGCCAGCCCGACCCCCATCTGTTGTTCGCACTCGATTCCGAGTCCGGCCGTAAGGCGGGCGCTGGCGATGGCGGCCAGCACATTGGCGTGGGCATGGGGGATGCCCAGCTCCAGATTGGATCCGGCTGCGCGCCCCTCTCCGAGCAGCTTGCCCGCCCGATCCCGAATGCGGGCGCGGGTGTGGGTGCCCCCGCCATCGACGCCGACCCAGAACTCAATCATGGCGACCTCCATTTCCCTGCGCATTTTGCCAGCTGATAGCCAAAGCAAACCAGGCAGCGTGGGGGATCCACTGCTCGCCCCAGCGCCAGTTCTGATCCAGCCGATCTTTGTACTCCTCCGGAATAAAGGCCACGTCGTTTTCGTCATCAAACCCGGCGGTGATGCCGTTGCAGATGCCCCCCTGCGCATTGGGATACCCTGCGGTATAGGTGGGGTTGTTGATGCCGTGGCCCGCCAGCATGCAGGCGTTGAAGGGGTTCTGCCCGAGGATCCAGTCGAGCTGGCGCTGGCCATAAGTGATGAGCGGCTGGCTCTGGCGGGGGAAGTGGCGGGCGCCAGCAAAGGCCATGGTCGCCAGAGACGCGAGGCGGGCGTTCTCCCCCTGCCACCAGTAACCGGATTCGTTGTTGTGGGGCATAAAGAAGCTGACGCGCGGCGCTTCATCCACCCCTTTGACATATTGGCGGGCGAGGGAGAAGGGGTTGCCCGCGCGGGCGCACAGCGCCAGCTCGGCGGCCAGCGCCTGCTCCACTACGGTTTGTGCTCGGGCCTTGTGCTCCTGCTCCGGCTCTACGCCCAGATATTCCAGCAGCGCCAGCACCGGCAGGCCTGCCTCGGTGGCGTGGTAGTAAGGGCGCGAGCCATCCTCGTTGGCCGACCAGTAGTGACCCAGCTCAGGATGAGGGCGCTGGCGGGCACAGAGCTTGCTGGCACGGGCTCTCGCCTCATTCAGCCACTCGTTGCCGAAGGTGCGGGTCAGCTCCACCGCTGCCAGCAGGGCGCAGTAATCGTCGATGATGTTCTCGACCCCGTCATCAAGGTAGGCAAGGTTGTGTTCGCACAGATGCAGGTAGCCGCGTTTGGCGGCCTCGGCGTAGCGGCTGGCATCGAAGTCACCACTGACGCTCTCGCGGGCGGCGCGGGCCAGCGCGGCGATGGCCATGCCGCCCCCTTGGCGAAAACCCGCCTGCCAGTTGGCGGATTTGAGCCCCTGCTGGGTGGCATAGGCGCACAGCTCGCGCTGGGCGGGATCCTTGCTCCACTTGTCGAACAGGGTCATGAAGAAGAAGCCCGACTCATCCTGCATCCGGCAGAGGAAATCGGCGCCGTGCAGCGCCTCGTCATTGAGCCGCTTGCAGAGGTTCACCCCGTCGATATCGCGGCGTGGGGCCAGCAGTTCCCGGCACTTGAGCAGTGACCACACCACCATGGGGGTCTGCTGGGGGTTGAGGTAGTTGGCGTAGGAGAGGTGGCTCAGGTACTTGCTCATGTCGCCGCTGGCATCGAACCAGCCGCCGTGCACATCTTTGTGCTGGTCGGTGCCAAACAGGCGGGCGTTGCGGTCGGCCCGATCGAAGGTGCCGCTGGTGCGCTGGCCCTTGAAGTAGTGGATGACATCGGAGAGACAGTGGCTGGCCAGCAGATCCTGGCCGATGGCAAAGCGGGTCGAGCGGACAATGCCTTGGGCAGTGATCGCCTCCAGCCGATAGTGGCCGGGCTCCTTGAAGGCGGAGAAGTCGGCACGCCAGTAAGCGCGGCCTTGCCAGCCAGAGACGCTGCCAGCCGGTTGCAGCGGGGTTTCAAACAGGATCTGGCCATCGTCGAGGCGTTGCAGCCTGACATAGCCGCCGAGATCAGGGGCGGGGGAGGTTTGCAACAGGGCGACTTTGTGTCCGTCGCACTCGTAGCCCACCTGATTGATCAAGAGTTCCATCAAGGTATTACTCCTGTGGTTCACCGCCGGGCGGTGAGGCACATCACGGGGCTGTGGCCGCCCCGTATCGAGGCATGGCCGGACAGGGTTGTCCGGCCGGTCTAAGGCTCACCCTCACTCGTAGAGGTAGCAACGCACGAAGTGGTTGTCGGCAAGCTTGGTGATGGGGGGCAGCGCCTCCTTGCAGCGGGGCATTGCCTGATTGCAGCGCCCGGCAAACGGGCAACCGCAGGACTCCGGCGTCCAGAGCGGGATCTCCCCCTTGCGGCCTCCCTCCAGCTCGGCGTGGATGCTCTTCTCGGGGTCGGGCACCGCCGAGATGAGCAGCTGGGTGTAGGGGTGCTGCGGGTGGTGCAGGATTTCGTCCACCTCGCCCCACTCCACCATGTGCCCCACATACATCACCGCCAGATCTTCCGCCACATAGCGGGCGGTGGCGATGTCGTGGGTGATGTAGAGCATGGAGACACCGAGCTCGTTCTTCATCTGCTCCATCAGGTTGAGGATGCCGATGCGAATGGAGACGTCGAGCATGGAGGTGGGCTCGTCCGCCAGCACAACCTCCGCCTCCACTGCCAGATTGCGGGCGATGTTGACCCGCTGGCGCTGGCCGCCGGAGAGCTGGTGCGGATACTTGGCCGCCGTTGCTTTGGCGGGGGTGAGCCCCACCTTCTCCAGCAGGGCGTAGACCATGTCGGGCAGCTCTTTCTTGTCGATCACCTTGCTGTGCAGCAGCAGGGGGCGGGCGATGTGGTGATAGATTGTGTGGGTCGGGTTGAGCGAACCGAACGGATCTTGCCACACCATCTGCACGCTCTGGCGATAGTCCAGCAGGGCGGTGCCCTTGTTGAACTCCTCCAGATCGTGGCCGCGATAGAGAATGCGCCCGGCACTGAGCTTGTACATCTTGGCGATGATCTTGGCGATGGTGCTCTTGCCGGAGCCCGACTCCCCGACCACCGCCAGGGCGCGGCCCCGGTGCAGGTTGAAGGTGATGTCGGAGAGCGCCCGCATCTTGCCACTCTTGATGGCATTGGAGTTGATGGGGAAGTCCTTGTAGAGGTGCTGGACTTCGATGATGGGTGCATCGGTTTTGGCGATTTGCATGACAGACATCCTTAACAGCCAGCGGCCTTGTCCAGATAGATCACGGAATCTTGTTGCAGTCCCTGCTCCTCATAGAGGTGGCAGGCGGTCTGTTGCCCAGGGCGGATCTCGGCCAATTTGGTGTACTCCTGACGGCAGCGATCGTGCACCTTGCCGCAGCGGGCCTGAAAGCGGCAGCCGACCGGCACCTCCAGCAGGTTGAGCGGGGTGCCCGGGATCCCTTCCAGCACCTTCTTCGGCCCGTGCAGGGGCGGGAAGGAGTTGCCGAGCCCTCTGGTATAGGGGTGCAGCGGTGCGGTCAGGATCGCCTTGGAAGGGGCGACCTCCACCAGTTCACCGGCATACATGATGCCGATGCGATCGCAGAACTCCACCATCAGGGAGAGGTCGTGGGTGATGAACAGAATGGAGAAGTTGAACTTCTCTTTCAGGGCATAGACCTTCTGCAGGATCTCCCGCTGTACCACCACATCGAGCGCCGTGGTTGGCTCATCCATGATGAGCAGCTCGGGGTTGAGCGCCATGGCGATGGCAATCACCAGCCGCTGGCGCATGCCGCCGGAAAACTGGTGCGGGTAATCCTTGAGCCGGCTCGGGTGGATATCGACTATGGTGAGCAGCTCCTGGGCGCGCTTGATCGCCTCGTAACGGGTCATGCCGGGGTTGTGGGCCAGCAGCACGTCGCAGAACTGCTCCTCCATCCGCAGCACAGGGTTCAGGGCGTTCATGGCGGACTGGAACACCACCGACACCTGTTGCCAGCGGTAGGAGCGCAGCCGCTCGTCGTTGTAATGGAGGATGTTCTCCCCCTTGAACAGGATCTCGCCACCGCTGATGTAGGCGGGCGGCTTGTGCAGCCGGGCCACCGAGAAGGCGACGGTGGATTTGCCGCAGCCCGACTCACCGGCGAGACCGAAGATCTCGCCCTGTCTGATATCGAAGCTCACCGAGTTGACGGCGCGCACGTCGCCATTTTCGGTGATGTAGTCGACGCAAAGATTGCGTACTGACAGCAGGGGATGCTTGTTCATGCTGTCTTCTCCTGTGCTGTGGCAACCGGAGTGGTGACCGGCGCCGCGAGTTTCTTCCAGCGGCTCAGCCCTTTGTGGGAGCGCAGCTGCGGGTTGGCAATTTCGTCGATGGCGAAGTTGAGCAGGGCCAGACCGGCACCCAGGGTGGCGATGGCAAAGCAGGGAGCCAGGATCTCCCACCAGGCGCCGACCAAAATGGCACTGGAGGTCTGGGCGTTGTAGAGCATGATGCCCCAGCTCACCACGGTCGGGTCGCCAAGCCCCAGGAACTCCAGGGTCGCTTCGGTGACGATGGCGTAGATGATGGAGCCGATGAAGCTCACCCCGATGATGGAGATGAGGTTGGGCAGGATCTCCACCAGAATGATGCGCCAGGCCGGCTCGCCCAGCACTTCGGCGGCGATGACGAACTCCTTCTCGCGCAGGGCCAGGGTCTGGGCGCGGATCACCCGCGCGCCATAGGCCCACGATGTCAACCCTATTATCACGGCAATCACCGCCGGTGACGCCTCCCCGATAAAGCTCGCCAGCACCAGTAGCAAGGGAAGGTTGGGGATCACCAGCACCACGTTCATCAGGAAGGTGAGGCACTCATCAATCAGGCCGCCGAAGTAACCGGCAGTGATGCCGATGGCGACGGCGAGGGTGCAGACCAGCAGGCCAGCGCTGAAGCCCACCAGCAGCGAGATACGGGCGCCGTTGGTGAACTGGGCCCAGATGTCGTGGCCCATGCGGGTTGAACCCATCACGAACTCGGCACTGGGCGGCTGGTGCGGGCGAGCCACCCGTTTGGTCGGCTCGTTGCTGGCCAGAATGGGGGCAAAGAGGGCCATCAGTACGAAGGTAACCACGATGGCGAGGCCACAGGTAGCCTTCTTGTTGCCCAGCAGGATCTTGAGAATGGTCGGCATACGCATCTTATTTGCCTCCTGTACGCAGACGGGGATCCAGGAAGACGTAGAGCACGTCGGCCAGGAAGTTGAAGCTGAGCATGGTGATGGTCATGATGAGCAGCTGCCCCTGAATGAGCGGGTAGTCGCGGGCCAGAATGCCCTGATAAAGGGTCAGGCCCAGGCCGGGATAGTTGAAGATAACTTCGGTGATGAGGGAGCCACCGATAACGAAGCCGAGCGCCATGGAGAGGGCGGTGACGCTGGGCAGAATGGCGTTGCGGGCGCCGTAGTTGAAGATCACCCGGTTGCTGGAGAGCCCCTTGGCCTTGGCCATGGTGATGTAATCCTCGCCCAGCAGGTTGATCATGTTGTTGCGCATGGTGATAAGAAAGCCCCCCACCTGTACCACGGCCAGGGTCAGCACCGGCATGATGGCGTGAGTCATGATGCTCTTGATGTGCTCCCAGCCCCAGTCAGCCTTGATCTCCGGGCTGTAGGCGTAGCCGATGGGCAGCCACTCGAGGCTGACCCCGAACAGGAACAGGGCGAGCAGGGAGACCACCACCGGCGGAATGGCCTGCATCACCAGGGTGAGCGGGGAGAGAATGCTGTCCATCCGGCCGCCGCGATACCAGGCGGCGAAGATGCCGACGATGGAACCGAGGGAGAAGCTCAGGATGGTGGAGGTGCCGACCAGAAACAGGGTCCAGCCGATGGCACGGCCCAGCACGTCAGAGACCTGCTGCGGGTAGAAGCGCACCGAGGTGCCGAGATCCCAGGTGAAGACACTCTTCACATAGGTGAGAAACTGGGTGCCGATGGGGCCGTCGACAAAGCCGAAGGTGGCTTTGAGGGCTTCCAGGGCGGCGGGTTCCATCATGGCGCCAGCGCGGGCAAACATCACGGAGACAGGATCCCCAGGCATGGCACGGGGTAACAGGAAGTTGATGGTGGCGGCTACCAGAAAGGCAACCAGATAGAAGGAAAAGCGTCTCAGTATGAATCCCATGATAGTACCTTTTACTGCAAGTCTGCCCCGCGTCGGGTATAGCTACCCCAACCCCGGCGGTGCCGGGCAAGAAAGGGGTTAACGGGGAAGATGGCCCCCCGCAGGGGGCCGGGATTGTTTAGCTGTTTGGCTTGAGGGACAACACGTGCAGCAGACGCTCAGGGGTGTCCGGGTGGAGCTGAGGTTTGGCTACCGGGTTATCAGCACTGAACCAGCCGTTGAAGCGCTTGGTGCTGTACTCATACCAGGTCGGGTTGTTGAAGACCGGAATGATGGTCTGGTTGGCACCAACACGATCCTGGATGGCGAACATGATCTCCTTCTGCTTGGCCGCATCGGCGGTCTGGGTGAAGTCATCGATCAGCTTGTCGAGCTCGGGGTCCTTGTAACGGGGCGCGGCGAAGCGGTTGCCACGGTCGCCCATGTTGCGGGAGTGGAACGCGGTCTCGAAGTACTTGTGCGGGTTGGCACCGGCAAAGTAACCCTGCAGGGCGACATCGAAGTCACCGGTGATCAGGTTCTCGGTCCAGACGGTTGCTTCCGGGGTGGCGGTCTTGGCGTTCAGGCCCAGCGCCTGCAGCCCTTCTACACCAATCTGAACTGTGTTGACCCAGTCGGTCCAGCCGTTCGGTACCAGTACCTTGAACTCGATCTTTTTGCAGCTCGGGGTGTCGAGGAACTTGTCGCCGTCACAATCCTTGTAGCCTGCCTCTTTCAGCAGGGCCTTGGCCCCTTCCAGATCGAACTTGTTGTACTTGCCGTACTTCTTGTCCACTTCCGGGTTGTTCCAGGAGTCAAAGGCTTTGCCCAGACCTGACGGGTACTCGTTGACGGTGGGGTAGCCGTAGCCCGCGATATCCACCATGGACTGGCGGTCCATCGCCATGGAGAAGGCGCGGCGGAAGTTGATGTCGTTGAAGGCTTCGTTATTGCCCGGGTTCTTGGTCTGGAAGTTGACGTTGAACGCCACGGTACCGGAGGCCGGGAACCAGTATTTGTTGTTCTTCGGATCGTTGCCGACGTAGAGGCGCTCGATATCCGGCACGAAGGAGCCGAACCAGTCGATGTCACCCTTCATGACAGCCGCCAGCACCTGGTCGTTGGTGGCCATCTGCGGCATGCGGATACAGTCGATAGCGAGGTTGGCGTTATCCCAATAGTGCGGGTTGCGGCACTGGGTGTAGAGCTGGGCGGAGAAGTTGTCCACTTCGGTGAAGGGGCCAGTACCAACCGGCTTGTCGTTGGTGAAGGCAACCGGATCTTTCACCGATTTCCACTGATGCTCCGGCACTATGGGTACCAGCACCAGATCATTCACCACGTTGGTGTTGACCTCGGTCAGGTCGAATTTGACCTTGTTGGGGGCCAGCTTCTCGACGCTCTTGATCTGGGTCCAGATTGAGCGCTCATCCAGCGCCTTGTTGGCCTTGACCAGATTGAAAGAGAAGATGATGTCATCGGCATCAAAGGCTTCGCCGTCAGACCACTTCACGCCGTCACGCAGATCGAAGGTGACGGATTTCAGGTCATCGCTGAACGCATAGTTGGTGGCCAGACGATAGACGGGTTTGCCCCCTTGCATATCGTTGAAGATCACCAGCGGCTCATAGATGAAGTGACGGGTGGTGTGCAGCAAGCCCGCTTGCAGGAAGGGGTTGAAGTTCTTGACCCAGGCGGTTTCCTGCTGTGCGACCATGGTCAACACGGTTTTGTTTTCTGCGGCCATGGCGTTACCGGCGGCACCGGCAAGCATCATGGTTCCCAGCATTACAGCGGTAGAGATTTTGGATACTTTGGCAAGCATATGTTTTCCTTTCTTATTTTTTGGCATTCCCGAGGGTTCGCCTTGTTTTGTGTGAGCACCGGTTTCGCATGCTGATGAAATCGGCCCTCTGTGTTGGTCAGGTGTCTAACCTTTGTCGTTCTGTTTTCCAACGCCCTAAGCAAACCAGAATTAACAGGAAAACAACAACTATTGATTTCGTTGTTTTCGTAAAAATTGACGGTGTTACGTCAATCTCGTCAAAATCGTTTTTTATATGTTTAAAATCATTGCTTTGTGTTATTTGCTTTCGCGTAAAAAGTGGCTGTGAAAATGGCGTATATGACAAATTTGTGAATTGGATCTGCTCTCGGTTTCGGGGTCGGGCGAGGCTTTGTTTTGCATAAAAAGAAACCAGATTGCCAATTGTGATCCGGCGCCCGTTTAGGGCGCCGTGTCACGGCTTGCGGTTGGCGAGTTGACGCAGGGTCTGGGCGCTGTGCTGCAACTGCTGGCGCTGGTGGTCATTGAGCGGGCAGTGGCCCAGCACATACTCGGTGGTGGCCACGACCGTCTTCCAGCGTGGCGACTTGGGCAGGGTGTCCAGACTCAGGTATTTGTCGAGGGTGCGGGTCTGCGGGCTGGATCTGTCCATATAGACGCGCCACAGCTTGCTCTTCTCCGCCAGCACGATTTTGCCCTTGCCGGTCCCCTGCTGCCAGGAATCCAGGGTGAGCTGCATGGTCTCTACCAGCGCCCGGCGCAGCGGCTCGTCATCCTGCTGGCGAATGAGGTCGTCGGCCAGCGAACGGAACTCGCCACCCAGGCGGCTCAGCTCGCCCAGCAGCTGTTCATCTTCGATGATAGCTTGCCGCGAGAGGTTCTTGAGGGCGTTTTCCAGCGCCATTACCCGGTTCTCATCCTGACGCAGCTCGGTACTCAGAGTGAGGGCGAAAGCGGCCTGTCCTCCGAGCGTGATAGGCAGAGCGCGGGCGTTGAGTACATCTTTTTGCCCGGCCACCAGAAATTCCAGATTGTGTTCCCGCTCGCTGGCTAGATCGGGCCACTGCTGTTGCAGCGGAGTGGCGAGCCACTCATTGAGGGGCTGCCCCTCCATGGCTTCCGGCTCCTGCCCCAGCAGGCGCGCCAGCACCCGGGAGGCAAACAGCACTGTGCCCTGCTCGTCGATAAAGATCATGGGGTCGGCCCCTTCGCCGAGCAGGGCCAGCAGCCGCTGCTGATCCTGATGCAGTCGATCCTGCAGGGTGAGACGGTGCTCGATCTCCTGCTTCAACAGCCGGTTTTCTACCAGCGAGGCGCGTCCGGCCTTGGCTTCCAGCAGTGCCTTGACCCTGGCAAACAGCTCCTCCTTGCAGAAGGGTTTGACCAGATAGTCGTTGGCACCGGCCCCGAAGCCCTCCTCGATATCCTTGGGCTGGTTGAGGGCGGTGAGCAGCAGCACCGGCAGCATATCTTTCGGGTGCTGCTGGCGCAGGCGACGGCAGACGTCAAAACCGGAAAGGGTCGGCATCATCACATCGAGCAGGATGAGGTCCACCGGCTCCTCAGCCAACTTGGCCAGCGCATCGTGGCCGTCACTGCTGGGCAGAATGCGGTAGCCGCAGGGCTGCAGCAGATGGCGCAGGATGTGCAGGTTGATGGGCTCGTCATCCACCACCAGAATGAGCGGCGCATCCTCGGGGGGAGGGGGCAGATCGTCGCTCTCCCAGTCCGGCAGGATCAGCGGTTGCTGGCGCACCAGCTGATGCTCGATCTGGCGGCTGTCGAGAGTCAGATTGGCCGCTTTGCCGGTGGCAAGGGGCAGGGTAAAGGCGAAGGTAGAGCCAACGCTCGGCTCGCTCTCGACAAACAGTTCGCCCCCCATCAGGTGCACCAGCTGGCGGGTGATGGAGAGGCCAAGGCCGGCTCCCTGCTTGCTCACCTCCGGGCTCATCTGTACCAGCGGCTCGAAGATATGTTCCAGATGGTCGGGGGCGATGCCGATGCCGGTATCCGTGACATTGATGCGCAGGAAGTTGCTCTCGACGATGGCACTGAGCACCACCTTGCCCTGCGGCGTGTACTTGATGGCGTTACCCACCAGGTTGTAGAGCACCTGTTCGAGCCGCTGCTCGTCGGCCAGCACCGGCGGCAGTTCGGTCGGGCTGATATCCACCAGAGTGAGGGGTTTGGCCTGCACAAGATGCTGGCAGAGATCCAGCACCAGCCGGATAACCCCTTTTGATGAGACGGGTTGTGAGTGGATCTCCAGCTGGCCGTAGCGCATCTGGTGGTAGTCCAGCAGATCGTCAACCAGACGGGCCAGACCGTCGGCGCTCTTGATGATGAGGCCGAGCTGCTTTTGCTGCCCTTCGGTCAAATCCTGCTGGCTGGCGAGCATCGACTCGGCCATCCCCTTGATGCCGTGAATGGGGGTACGCAGCTCGTGGGAAGTGTTGGCCAGCAGTTCATCCTTGAGCTTGTCCGCCTGCTGCAGGCTGAGGTTCTGCTTGTGGGTCAGCTTGACCTGCTGTTGCAGCTCCTGGGTCTGCTGTTCGATCAGTTCGATCTTGTCCTTCACCGAGCGCTGCATATGGCGAAACGCTTCGGCCAGCCGGTCGATATCATCGCCGGTGCGCTCGATGGCGATGGGGTGATCCAACGCGCCGTCGGCCACCTGCTCGGCTGCTTCGGTCAGGGATCGCAGCGGCGCCGTGATGGAGTGGGAGAGCCAGCGGGAGAAGAGGATCAGCAGCAGCACCGAGCCTGCACCCAGCACAATCACCAGAGTTTCCAGCTGGCGGATCGGGGCATAGGCTTCCCGAGTGGAGATCTCGGCGATAAAGGCCCACTCGGTATCGAACACCTTCACCTGGGTGTAGGCGGCCAGCACCTCGTCATCCTGATAGGAGTGGAACAGCCCGACCCCCTGCTCGCCGGAGAGCGTCTTGGTGATGAGGGGCGTTTGCAGTGGACGGAAGTTGGGGCTGAAGCTGTTCTCGACGCTGAACTCCGGTGCCAGCCAGGCATCGGCGCGCATCCGCTTGTCAGGGCCGATGAGGATGGTCTCGCCGGTCTCGCCCAGCCCCTCCCGCTCCGCCATGATCTGGTTGAGCTTGTCCGGCAGCAGCTCGAAAATCACCACCCCGCGCACATAGTCGTATTGCATCACGGGGGCCGCCATGTAGGCGACCACCTGCCCGGTCAGCTCGTTGCGGCCAAAATCGGTGAATTCGAAGATCTGCTGCGGCTTCTGGCCGCCATCAAGGCGGCGTTTGATCTTGGCGAAGGTCTGGCCCAAGCCACTGCCCTGGTAGGGGCCGGAGAGCAGATTGGTGGCAAAGTTAGGGTGCTTGGTGACCGAATAGACCACATCACCGTTGAGGTCCACCAGAAAGATGTCGCTGTAGTTGGACTTGCGCACCATGTCGGCATAGCCGCGATGAAAGCGCTGGTGCACCCGGCCATACATCTCGTCGGCGAGGATAAGTGCCGTGATGGAGGGTTCGATCTCCACCTGACTGTCCGGTTTGCGCAGTTGATCCCAGGAGCCGGGCAGATAGCGGGCCTGGGCGCGGCTGCGGGCCTCCTGCGGTGTGGTGCCCAACTTCTCGAAGGCGCCGGTAAAGCCATAGAAACGGCCGATACTGTTGCCGGCAAAATCCTGCTGGGAGAAGTTGATGATCTGCTCTTTGAGGTTGTTGAAGTAATCCTCGAGCTGACTCTTCTTGATATTACGAACGGAGACCAGATGGTTGGAGGTCTGGGTGGTGAGATCCTTGCCGTGGCTGTATAGGAAGAAGAGGGTGATGACCAAAAAGGGCACCATGCCCAACATGAAAAAAGCCAGCATTAACTGCGGCCTGAGCCCACGAAGCGTGAAGATCCATTTCATCTTGTGATTTTCAATTGAGAATCCGGTTATTAAGCCGCTCAAGTCTCGAACGAAAGCGTAATCATTTCAACGACTTTATCCCAAATTCGCTTGGTGGGTCACAGCTGGCTGGAGAAAAATGCAGCAAGGCGTTTAAACCCTGAGCAAACAGTCTGCATCAGGGCTTAAATTGCGAAAAAGGGGTTGTGCTGGCGCTCGTGGTACGTATAATGCGCCTCGTTGTCAGGCAACTGGCACGAAAGCAGTAACGCGGGAATAGCTCAGTTGGTAGAGCACGACCTTGCCAAGGTCGGGGTCGCGAGTTCGAGTCTCGTTTCCCGCTCCAATTTTCCATCGCACCAACGATGGAATTCACTTTCAAGACAATCAGTCTTGTCAGCATGGCGCGTTAGCAAAGCGGTTATGCAGCGGATTGCAAATCCGTTTAGTCCGGTTCGACTCCGGAACGTGCCTCCATATTCTCTCTCTTTTTTCCCTGATTTATCACTCTTCGAGCCGTGAAGCTTGGTCAGTATCCTTGCTGCACCAGTAACTGTTCGCAGCCAGCCTGTTTCCACTCGCGCTCGAGATAGTGGCTCACATCCGCCATGTTTTGCCCCCGATATTGAAACTGCACCTCGGCGCTGTGCTGGTTGAGATCCGCAATCCGTTGCTTCAGTGTGCCGCATTGCCACAGGCTGACGGTGGGCACGCCCCGTTCGGCCAGCACGATGGCATCTTCCCGATTCAGTTGCCACTCCTCCAGTTGTGCCCGTGTCAGGGCAACCATCAGCACCAGCAGTGCCACTTCCGGCAGTTTCATGCGTGTCTCCCTACTGCATGTTTTTCCCCTGATAACTGTGGCAAAGCGCACGATTTTCGCAAGTTTGTTAACTGTTGGTTAATGACGTAACCCGTTTTCAGTATTTCCCGTTTTTCACTATTTTTTTATAAAAAAATGCGTTGGTGATGTAGTAATCCTACATGGAGTGGGGTAATCTTTGTTCAGTGGTCTTACCAGTAAGGAGTTACATCATGTTTCATCCCTTTTCCCTGACTCAGATTATTCTTCGTCGCATTTATGTATTGCTGGTGGGCATTCTGGCTTTCCCCGTGATGCTGTTTCGCAGCGATCGTGCCCGCTTCTACAGCTATCTGCACCGGATCTGGAATAAAACCAGCACCAAACCGGTGTGGCTCAAAATGAGCGAGCGTGGCGAGCGGATCTTCTACTAAACCCCATTCGCACCATGTGCAAAAAGAGACAGCCAAAGCTGTCTCTTTTTCTATCTGCTTGCCGCAACTCCTGGCTCCCAATACCACTCCGATTGTTTATTTATTGTTTCTTTAAAGTTGCATCCAGCCCTGCCTGTTGGCGGGGTTTTTTTATGTCTGACGCATCTTTTTTGATGGAAGCTGTGAAGAAGATTAACGGGATGAAAGCACCATATGGCACTTTACTCGTTCATTAATGGGTGGTCGTCGAGAAATTTTCAATGATGAAATAGCTGTTTAAAATCAATTCATTGAGTGTTTATATTGGGTTTTTTAACTCTTTTTGTGTTTTTTTTGAAAGGGAATATCCCGTTTGCCGGTTCTATTGCAGGTACCCGGTTGCGACAAATCGGGGATATCAGCAACATCCAACGACATCAAAAGGAACATGAACATGAATGTTAAAAAAAGCACTGCTATCGCCTCCGCCATGACCGGTCTGCTGGCGCTGGGCGCCCAATTTATCGCGGCACCAGCAATGGCTGCCGATGAAAAGGAGAAGTGCTACGGCGTGGTCAAGGCCAGCAAAAATGACTGTGCGACCAAGAGCAGCTCCTGCGCCGGTACTGCCAAGGAAGATGCTCAGGGTGATGCCTTTGTGGTGATGCCCAAAGGGCTGTGCGAGAAGCTGGTCGGCGGTTCGCTGCAACCCAAGTAAGAGACATCGGGCAGGGGATGGCCAATGTGTCGCCCCCTGCATCTTCTCTGGTTGGCGAAAGCGAGTCTTGCGATGAACCCTTTGATTGGTATCGGATTACGCACTCCCCATTACGACGAGATCCGGCAAACCCTGCCGGCAGTCGGTTGGCTGGAGGTGCACAGTGAAAATTACTTCGAACGGCACAGTCACGGTTTTCAGGTGCTCGCCGAACTGGCGCAGCACTACCCCGTCAGTCTTCACGGCGTTGGCATGTCCCTTGGTTCTGCCGACCCGCTCGATCCGCACCATCTGCAGCAGTTGTCGACACTGGCCGCGGCGATCAATCCGGTACGGATCTCCGAACATCTCAGCTGGGGCAGCATTGGTGGGCGTTACTTCAACGATCTGCTGCCGGTGCCCTATACCCGCGCCTCCCTGCGCAACATGAGCGACAAGATCCAGCAGGTACAACAGACCCTGGGTTGCCGCATGTTGATTGAAAATCCCTCCTCCTATCTGCAACTGCCTGGGGAGATGAGCGAGTGGGAATTTCTGGCCGAGCTACAGCAGCGCAGCGAGTGCGGCATCCTGCTCGACCTCAACAATCTCTATGTCAGTGCCTTCAATCACGGTTTCTCTTGCGATGAGTATCTGGCGGCGATCGATCTCGCCACCGTTGGGGAGATCCATCTGGCCGGTTATACCGAGAAGCAACTGCCGGAAGGCTCCCTCTATATCGATACCCACAGCGCCCCTGTGGTGGAGCCGGTCTGGGAACTCTATCGCCAGATCTGCCGCAAGCAGGCCATTCCGACCCTGATTGAGTGGGACCTCGAGATCCCGCCGCTGCCGGTCTTGCTGGCAGAGGCGGCGCAGGCCAGCGCCATTCTGGATGAGGCGTGCGCCATGAGTGCACCACGGGAGGTGGCCCATGGCTGAACTGGCACAACTGCAACAGCACTTTGCTGACGGTCTGCTGGGGGAGCCTGACGCCATTGCCCCTCACATCAGCTCCCGGCTCTTTCCTGCCGAATCTGTGCTGCAGGTCTATCGCAACTACTTCATCCTGAGCCTTGGCGAGGTGCTGGCGAGCAGTTATCCCGCCGTCAAGGCCATGGTCGGGGATGACTTTTTTGCAGCGGCGGCCCGTGGCTTCGTATTGGCCGAGCCCCTCAGGGAAGGGAGCGTCATGCACTATGGCGCCGGATTTGGCCAATGGTTGGCCCGCTTGCCAACTACAACCGGGCTGCCTTGGCTGGAGGCGCTGGCGCAGTTCGAATGGCAGCTTGAGCGTGCCAGTCTGCTGCCGCTGGAATCACGCTGCTGGCCAGCCGAGCGTCTGGCCGCATTATCGCCGCAACAATGGGAGCGGCTGCGGCTGTTGCCAGCCACGGATCTGCTGCTGGTTGCCAGCGATTATCCGGTGCTGGCCCTGTGGCAGATGGCGCTGCACGGTGGTGAAGCGGTGGAGGTGCTTTATGCCCCCGTCTGGTTGGCATTGAAGAAACAGCCGGATTGCCGGGTTGCCCCCTTGCCCCTGACGGCGGGTGAATGGGCGCTGCTACAGGGATGTCTCGCTGGTACGGCGCTGGTCGATCTGCTGGCGGCCGCCCCTGCGGCTAGTGAACATCTCACTCGCCTGATAACCCTTGGTCTGCTGGTGGATATGGAGGTAATGCCATGATGGCAAACAAATGGCTGGCGCTGGCCAGCTCGAGTGGTGATTTGCCGCGCTGGAGCAGTGCCGGTGTGCTGTTGCTGGCGCGGCTGTGGGTCGCGTCGGTCTTTGTCACCTCAGGCTGGCTCAAATTGACGGCGTGGGATTCAACCCTCTATCTGTTTGAATCCGAGTATCAGGTTCCCCTGTTGCCCTGGTTGTGGGCTGCCTATCTGGGTACGGCGACCGAGCTGCTGCTGCCGCTTTTCCTGCTGGCGGGGCTTTTTACTCGCCCGGCCGCCTTGCTGCTGTTTGGCTTCAATATCATGGCGGTGATCTCCTACCCGACCCTCTGGGCGGGTGGCTTTTACGATCACCAGCTGTGGGGCTGGATGCTGCTGACCCTGATCATCTGGGGCGGCGGTGTGCTGAGCCTGGATTATTGGCTGACACGTCGCAACCATTGATTTATCAGTGATTTTCCCAATGACAAAGAGCGCCACAAGGCGCTCTTTGTCATAATGACGGCCGGCGAAATTTCCCATGAGAGAAAAGGAGCAGCCAATGATCATTCGTCAGGCAAGGGCCGCAGATATACCAGCACTGGTGGCGCTGCGCATGGAGCTGTTTTGTGAGGTCGGTGAGCTGGTGACGCCGCAGGCAGACCCGGCCTTGTGGCAGGCCACCCTTGACTACTTTACCCGGGCGATGAGTGAAGAGAGTGCTTTATCCTGGCTGGCTGAGGCCGATACGCAGGAGGGCGGCAAACAGATCGTGGCGGCAGGGACGCTGGCATTGTTTGAACGGCCACCCTATCCCGGCAATCTGGCGGGGGTGGAGGGGTATCTGCTCAATATGTATACGCGGCCACAATGGCGCCAGCAGGGGATCGCCACGGCGCTGCTCGATGCCATTACAGCTTTCGCCTGCGCGCGCCAGCTGGGCAAGGTGTGGCTCCATGCCAGCGAGCAGGGGCGCCCTCTCTATGAGCGGATCGGCTTTGTCGCCAATTCGGCCTATCTGGAGTGGGGTCTGGCACCTTAATCGATGGGACCCCGTTATCCCTCTGGTTTCTCGTCTAAAGTTCATGCAGATGTGATGTAGTTGTAAACGGGTAACAGAGGGGCAGGGCAAGATGTTCAACTTCAAACTCAAAGCGGAATTACAAGCGTGTCAAATGCAGTTGGCCCAGGCCCAGGCATTTATTGATGCAGTAAAAGTCGGTGTCGCTACCATCAGTTTCACACCAGGTGGCGAGATCCTCGAGGCGAACCCGCTGTTTCTGAGTGTGGTGGGCTATAGCGAGCAGGAGGTGATTGGTAAACACCACCGGATCTTTTGTGATGCCCACTACGCCCAGTCATCCTCCTATGCCCAGTTTTGGGAACAGTTGCGTCAGGGGCATTCCCACAGTGGCATCTACCAGCGCATTGACAAACATGGCAGGGAGTTGTGGCTGGAGGCTACCTACTTCCCGGTCAAGGTTGAGGGCAAGGTGGTCAGGGTCGTCAAGATAGCCTCCGATATCACCGAGAGTTATCAGCAGTTGAGTCGTCAGAAAGCGATCATCTCGGCACTCGATCGGGCGCTCGCCATTATCGAGTTCACCCCCATGGGGGAGATTGTGACGGCCAATCAGAATTTCCTCTCCTGCGTCGGTTACTCCCTTTCGCAGCTCAAGGGGCAGCATCACAGGCTGTTTTGCGATGAGAGCTTCTATCGCGAGCAACCCCACTTCTGGGACGATCTGGCCCACGGCCAGCTCAAGTCTGGGCTGTTCAGTCGCCGTGACAGCCACGGCAACGAGATCTGGCTGGAGGCTACCTACAACCCCATCAAGGATGAGAGCGGCAAGGTGGTCAAGGTGATCAAGTTTGCCAGTGAGGTGACAGAGCGGATCAAGCGCGCCCAGGCAGTGAGCGAGGCGGCCAACATAGCCCAGACCATTTCGCAGGAGACCACCCGCTTTGCCGAAACCGGGTCTGAGCTGCTGGCGGCATCGGTTGCCATCTCCAGCGCCATTTCCGAACAGGTGAGTCGCACTTCCGGCCTGATTGGTCAGCTCAATGAGCAGTCGAAAAGTATTGAAGCCATTGTCTCGACCATCAGCAGTATTGCCGAGCAGACCAATCTGCTGGCCCTTAACGCCGCCATCGAGGCAGCTCGGGCCGGCGATCAGGGGCGCGGCTTTGCGGTGGTGGCCGACGAGGTACGTCAGCTGGCTGCGCGCACCTCCCTCTCGACCGGCGAGATCGCCAGCGTGGTTCAGAAAAACCGCGAACTGACGGCCCAGATCACCGGCAACATCAATGAGGTGGCCACCAGCGCCCAGCGTGGCAAGGAGCAGATCGGCGAGGTGAGTGGCGTGATGGCACAGATCGAGCAGGGTGCCATCAATGTGACCGAGACAGTCTCCAATCTGGCCATCGGCTCCTGACGGTTATTGATTGTTGAACGAGGCACCGATCGGATGATAATCCCATCGGTGCTTATTTATTGCGCACTTGATATGCCAATCTGAACCCCTCCTGTATCGTCCCGCCATTGTGAATTGTCCTCTTCTGGCCCCTTGATTAGGCTTGCCGCCTCATTCATTTCAGAGCAGGAACAGAACACGATGGCATTACAACAGAAGGGGCGGGCAATGGCCCTGCTGGTTATGGTCGCGAGCATGGGTCTGGGCGGCTGTATGGGGCAGATGGGGCTTTCCGGCATGGTCACCAAGGGCAACCTGAGCGTGGTGGATAACCGCTACGCTCGTGCCGGGGTCTTTATGCTGCTCTCCCCTGTCTACGGTCTGGCCGCGACCGCTGACCTGTTCGTCTTCAATACCATCGAGTTCTGGTCTGGCAAGAACCCTATCACCGGCAAATCTCCGGCGGTGGTGGACATGAAAGCCAATCCGGTGATCAAGGTGAACCAGCATCTGGATCCGGCCCTCAAGAAGGTGCCGCTGGCCATGCTGCCACAAGGGGTGCGCGAGGTGGAGATCAGCTACCCGGACGAGCATACCGCCCAGATGGAGGTGCACTATCTGGATGGCCGCCGCAGCATGATGCGTGGCGAGAAGCGTGGCGAGCTGATGGATATCTACTTCGATGGCCGCTTTGTCTCTACCCTGAGCCGTGCGGAGCTGGAGCAGATGAGCGAGAACGCCCGCACGGCGGCCTGATCATCAGTGCCTATGCCGACAAGAACGCCCCGCCACTGCGGGGCGTTTTGCATTGGGCCTAGTCGGGCTGCTTGCGATGGGGCGGGGTGAGGATCAGACCCAGCAGGCGGCGCAGGTGGGTGAGCTGCTCGGTCAGCTGGACGTTGAGCCAGAGGTAGCCATTGATGGCTGCCTCTGCGTTGGGCGGGAGCGATACCTGGGTCGCCACCTCGTGCAGGCGGGCGATGGCGGCATCCGCGCCACGCCCGTCACCGGTTTGCATCATCAGGGCAAGCTGGTTGATCGCCTCCTCGGTGGCCAGATGGCAGGCTTGCAGCGCAGCCGTGCTCTGCATCAGGAAGTGGCTCTCCCGATCGTTCCAGTAGGTGTTGGCCAGCATCTCAAGAGTGCAGAGGGTGTTGCGCATGGTGACCTGCACCGCATCAAACAGGGCGACGCTGTGGCGCGTCTCCTTGGCCGCCGGGGCCAGCAGGGCCCGCAGTTTGCCGGTCTGTGCCAGCAACTGGGAGAGATTGTGCTTGAGGCGAGGGCGCTCCAGCACATTGGGGGAGAGGTGGGTGTGATAGAGCCGCCCCGACTGCTGCAGGATCTGGTGCAGTTGCAGCCGCCAGTGGCTGTAGGCCCGCTGGGGGTAGATGCTGCAAAAGAGCAGCGCCAGCAGGGAGCCCAGGATCACGTCGGCACTGCGCCACAGCGCCGTCTCTATATCCCCCGGCATGGCCCCCATGGTGACTCCCAGGGTGATGCCGATCAGCAGCCCCACATAGGGGCGCTTGCCGAGGGCCAGATAGCCGCAGAGGAACATGATGCACCCGCACCAGATCAGGGTGAGTGGCAGGGAGTAGATCTCGAGATAGAGCGCCACCACCCCGCAACTGGCGCCGAAGATGGTGCCCACCACCCGCTGCAGGGCGCGGGAGAGCACATTGCCCCAAAACGAGATGGGGCCCATCACCACCACCAAGGTTATCAGCGGCCAGGTGCTCTCCGGCAGTTTCAGCTCGCGGGTCAGCAGAAAGGTGAGCATAAAGGCGAGCGCAATGCGCAGGCCATGGACGATCCGGTAGCGGCCATAGACCAGCAGATCGAGTCGGGAGAGGGGGGCATCAAGACGCACAGTCTGCCTCCTGTCAGGTGGGTGACGGGGCGCCGTGCATCCGGCCGACGCCCCGTCGGGATTTAGGCCAGTCGTCCCTGCAGGGGGTGGATCCAGACCCGCTCGCCAACGGCGATCCCGGGTTGATCCGGTACGATTTCAATCAGACAGTTGGCATCGGCCATGGAGCTGAGAATGCCGGAGCCCTGTGGCCCTGTGGTGCGCACCCGCAGCTGTCCGTTACGATCCTGATGGAAGATGCCGCGCAGAAACTCGGTGCGCCCCGGGCGGCTCTTCATCTTCTCGTCCGCCAGTGCCGAGAGGCGCAGCGGCTGCCACCGCTTGCCTTGCAAGCGGGCGATGGCGGGCTCGACAAACTGCAGCACGCAGATCATCGCCGCCACCGGATTACCCGGCAGGCCGAAGAAGGGGGTCTGCCCCAGCTTGCCAAAGGCGAGCGGGCGACCCGGCCGCATCTGGATGCGCCAGAAATCGATCTGGCCGAGCTCCGCCAGCACCAGCTTGATAAAGTCGGCATTGCCCACCGAGACTCCGCCCGAGCTCAACACCAGATCGGCGCTGGCGGCGGCCTGCTCCAGCTGCTGGCGCAGAATGGTTTTGTCATCGGGAATGATGCCAAGGTCTATCACCTCGCAACCAGCGGCGCGGATAAGGGCCATCAGGGTGAAGCGGTTGCTGTCGAAGATATGGCCGGGGGCGAGCTGCTCGCCCGGCGCCTGCACCTCGTCACCGGTACTGAACAGCGCCACTTTCAGCGGGGTGCGCACCGTGAGACTGGCTTGACCGAGTGATGCCGCCAGCCCCAGCTGGGGGGCACCAAGCCAGGTGCCGGCCGGGATGGCGACCGCGCCTTTGGCGAGATCTTCCCCGGCCAGGCGCACATTCTGCCCTGCGCGAATGGGGGCGGTGACCGTGACCCATTCACCTTCAATCAGCGTCTCTTCCCGCATCACCACGGTATCCACACCGGGGGGCAGCGGGGCGCCGGTCATGATCTGCACCGCCTGACCGGCCAGCACGGGCTCGTGGCGCTGCTGGCCCGCCAGCACTTCCCCCACCAGCTGCCAGCGACCGGTGGCGAGATCGTCGCTACGAAGGCCAATGCCGTCCATCGCCGAGTTGGCGTGGGGTGGCACATTGATGGGGCTTATCAGATCTGCGGCCAGCACAGCGCCGTGGCACTGGGCCAGCGGTTTATCGATGCAGGCCGTGCTCGGGGTGAGGGCCGCCAGAATGGCGTTGCGGGCCGCCTCGACCGAGAGAAAGCCCTTGCCCGCCTCAGGCTCCTTGCTCTGGCAGCCATCAAGCCAGCGGCAGACGAAGTCGGCAATGGCCGCCAGATCGTTGATATCGAGGCGGGGCAGGCTTGTCTGCTGTTGTTCGCCACTCTGTTGGGGCTGATCGCTGGCCAGCGCGATGATGTCGCTGTCTTCGGGGAAGAGCAGCGGCTTGCCAATCTCGGCGCGGTGCAGCTCGATTTTCGGGAAGTGTTCGTGCTTGAACCCCTCGACCAGCAGCAGATCGAGCTCTGTTTGATCGAAGCTGGCCAGCAGTTGGCGAAAATCGGCTTCGGCCAGTTCCGTCTCAATGATACGAGCATGACGACAGCGGGAAGCCACCATCATCTGCTGGGCACCCGCCTTGCGCAGGCGGTAGCTGTCCTTGCCCGGCTGGTCGATATCAAAGTCGTGGTGGGCGTGCTTGAGCACCCCGATGCGCAGGCCGCGATCCACCAGCAGGGGGATCAACTGCTCCAGCAAGGTGGTCTTGCCGGTGCCGCTCCAGGCGGCGAAGCCGAGCAGGGGAAGAGTGGGGGCCGGGGTCATGAGGTGACTCCTTGTTGGGGGTCGATAGCCGGGGCAAGCAGACGGGCCTCGTAGGCGGCCAGCTCGGCAGGGCTATTGAGATTGATAAAGGCATCCGGCTGATCGGCAAAGCTCACCACCGCCATATTGTGGCGGGCAAACCAGATATCGATTTTGCGCTCCCCCTCTACCAGTGCGGCGGTGAGGGAGGGGAGCAGGGATTTGTGCAGCAGGGCCACCACGGGTTGCAGCCAGTCGCCGTCGTGGGCCACTACCAGCTCGGTATCCGGGGTCAGGGCGGCGCGAAAGCGGCTCATCAGATCCAGCGGCAGGGCGGGGCCATCGCAGGGAACGAACAGCACCCAGTCGTGACGGGCGGCGGCAAGACCTGCCTGCATGCCCGCCAGCGGACCGAGATAGTCGTTGTTGTCATCGCTGATGACCGGGGCCAGCGCTTGATAGCGGGCCTGACTGCGGTTGGCGTTGATCAGTACCTCATCCACCTGGGGGTGCAGGCGCGCCAAAACATGGTCGATAAGAGGGCGTCCCGCCAGTGCTACCCATCCCTTGTCTTCGCCCCCCATCCGGGTGGCGCGGCCTCCTGCCAGGATCACAGCTGATACGGCAACGGGATCAGAGTGGCTGTCGCTTTTTGAAGTCATGTCGCTCGATGATTTTTAAAGGGGTCGTCTCTTGCAGCTGGCCACGTGCGAGGGTCCATTGCCGCTCGCACAGGTCGGTCAGGGCATTGCTCTGGTGGCTGATGACGACCAGGCCGCTGCCATGTTCCCGCAGATCTTGCGCCAATGCGGCCATCAGGGCAACCGAATGTGTGTCCAGATTGGCGGTGGGCTCATCCATCAGCAGAAAGGCCGGTTGCAGCGCCCAGGCGCGTGCCATCGCCAGCCGTTGCCGTTCGCCACCGGAGAGAATGCTGATGTGCTCCCGCGCCAGCCCCTCCAGCTCGACCCGGCGCAGCGCCTCGAACACCCGGATCTCGCTGCCGAGCTGTTTATCGAGCGCCCAAGCGACGTTGTCGTGCACCGTGCGATCGAACAGATAGGGGGTCTGGTGCAGATAGGTAACCCTACCCGGCCCCAGATCCCGTTTGAGCAGCCGGTTTAGCCGCTGCTGCCAGCGCCCCGGCAGATTGGTGTGGCCGCGGGTGGGTGCCAGCAGCCCCGCCAGAATTTTGAGCAGAGTGGTCTTGCCCACCCCGTTGGCTCCATGCAGCCAGATGGCATCCCCCGGTGCGATGGCGAGCCGGTCAATCTCGAACAGCTGGCGCTCGCCAAAGCGCATCGTCAGCTGGTGGGCGGTCAGGGCCATGGGGTACTCCTGTTGGTACACAGTGGGGGCATGGTCAGTTCTTCAGATAGCTGTGGCCGCGACACGCCGTCAGCAGCAGGTTGAGCAAGAGGGCGAGGGTGAGCAGCACTATGCCGAGCGCCACCCCCTGGGTGAAGGCCCCTTTCTGGGTCTCCAGCGCGATGGCGGTGGGGATATTGCGGGTAAAGTGCAGGATATTGCCCCCCACCATCATGGAGCAGCCCACCTCGGTGACGATGCGGCTGAAGGCGCCGATGATGGCGGCCAGCAGGCCAAAGCGGCACTCGTGCATCAGGCCGATCAGCGCCTTGGGCCAGGAGACCCCCAGGGTCAGGGCGGTTTCCCAGGCGCGCCGATCGCTCTGAACAAATGCCGCGTGGGCCATGGTGGCGATCACCGGGAAGGCGATCAGCATCTGCCCCACCACCATCGCCTGCTGGGTAAAGAGCAGCTTCCAGTCGCCAAAGGGGCCGGCCCGCGACAGCAGCATATAGAGCAAGAGGCCAATCACCACGGTCGGCACCGATTGCAGGGTATTGATGCAGGAGAGCCAGAGCCAGCGGCCGGGCAGCGGCAGATAGGCCAGGGCAAAGCCCAGCAGCAAGGCGGGCAGCAGCACCAGCAGTAGGGCGATGCAGGAGACGGAGAAGGAGACCCCCACCACCTGCCACAGTTCGGTGTCACCACTGAACAGCAGGGCGAGGGCCGCCAACGTAGTGTCGAGCAGGGTCGGCATCAGGCGCCTCCCTCAGCGAATCGGGGGAGGGCCATCAACCTCATCGCAGGGGTCAGGGTTGCCATTATTTCCCGTTGGCATCCGCTACAAACAGCGCTTGACCCGCCACCTTGAAGTCGCCGATCAGCTTCTGGCCATGCTCGGAGACCAACCAGTTCTTCAGGGTGCGTGCCCCTTCGGTGTTGAGATCCGGGTAGCGCTTGGGGTTGACCAGGATCACCTGATAGGGGTTGAACAGGCGCTTGTCACCCTCCAGCAGTACGGCGAGATCCAGCTTGCTCTGGTAGGCGAGCCAGGTGCCGCGGTCGGTCAGGGTGTAGGCACCGAGCTCGGAGGCCATGGTCAGGGTCGGGCCCATCCCCTGGCCGATGGATTTGTAACCGGCAAACTCGGGTTTGACGTCAGCGGCTTGCCACAGGGTCTTCTCCTTGATGTGGGTACCGGACTCGTCACCGCGGGAGATAAAGGTCTGGCCCTGCTCCTTGATGGCTTGCAGCCCCTTGGCTGCGTCGTGCAGTTTGCCGAGACCCGCCGGATCTTTGGCCGGGCCGACGATGACGAAGTCGTTGTACATCAGGTGCACCGGCTCGATACCAAAGCCCGCATCGACGAACTTCTTCTCGGCAGAGGGGGCGTGGGTCATCACCAGATCCGCGTCGCCGTTTTCGCCCATCTTCAGGCTCTGGCCGGTACCGGCCGCCATCACCTGCACCGGATAACCGGTCTCCTTGGTGAACTGGGGCAGCAGCCAGCCCAGCAGACCGGACTGTTCGGTACTGGTGGTGGTGGCGAGGCGGATTGGCGCCTTGGTAGTGTCAGCATGGGCCGCGCCGGCGATCAGCAGGCTGGCGGCGAGGGAGAGGGCAAAACGTTTGAGGTTGGTTTTTATCGTCATCGTGATGCAACTTTTTTCAGGGTGGATGAGGAGAGGGCAAGAGTAAGCAAGCAGGGTGCCAAACTGTTCCTTTGCCGCTGCATTCACGGTTTGCCGTTTAAAAACAGAAGCTTATTAGAATCAATTAGGTGAGCTTGTTATCGCTTTTAATAATTGGTGTTGGTGCTTTTGATACGGTAAGGACAAAATGTCCCACTAAGGTTCCGGTTATCGGGACATTCACCGACCGTACGTGCATCCGAGGTACTTTTTTCCATGACACTCCCTCCCAGCCGCTGGTCTGCCCTCTCCCTGCTTATCGTTGACGATGAGCCCGGCATGCGCAGCTTTCTGGCCAAGGCGCTGGCCAAGCGTTTTGCCCAGATTGAGACTGCCGCCAGCGTGGAGGAGGCGGAAGCCCTGCGCTGCCGCCTTCACTTCGACCTTATCATCGCCGACATCCGGCTGCCTGGGCGCTCCGGCATCGAGTGGCACGAAGCCATAGACCCGGCCACTCGCCGCAGCGACATCATCTTCATGACCGGTTTTGGCGATATGGAAACCGCCCTCAAGGCGCTGCGCCTAGGCGCCAGCGACTTTATCCTCAAGCCCTTCAACCTCGATCAGATGGTGCAGGCGGTGGACAGAGTCATCGAGCGCCGCCAGATGGAGCGGGAGAACCTGCTGCTGCGCCGGGAGGTGAGCAAGCTGTTCCCGCCCACCCTGATTGGCGACAGTGCCAAGACCCGCGAGCTCAAGACGCTCATCGCCAGAGTGGCGCCCTCCAACGCCGCCGTGTTGGTGGAGGGGGAGTCCGGCACCGGCAAGGAGCTGGTGGCCCGCGCCCTGCATCAACTCTCTGGCCGGATGGGGGCCTTTGTGCCCCTCAACTGCGCCTCCATCGCGCCGGAGCTGCTGGAAAGCGAGCTGTTCGGCCATGTGCAGGGGGCCTTTACCGGCGCCCGCAAGGGGCGCGACGGCCTGTTTCGGGTCGCCCATCAGGGCACCCTGTTTCTCGACGAGATCGGCGAAATGCCGCTCGCCATGCAGGCCTCCCTGCTGCGAGCACTGGAGCAGAAGGCCATCCGCCCGGTGGGGGCCGAGCGCGAATTGGCGGTGGATGTGCGCATCGTCGCTGCCACCAACCGCAACCTCAAGGCCGAGGTGGAGGCGGGCCGCTTTCGCGAAGATCTCTTCTATCGCCTCAACGTGGTGGCGCTGCCGGTGGCGCCGCTGCGGGATCGGATCGACGATATTCCCGCGCTGGTTCACCACTTCACCCGCCAGCTCACCGCCGAGATGGGGATGGGCTCCTTGAGCTGGACCCACGAGGATGTGGTAGCGATGCAGGCCTATCCCTGGCCCGGCAACGTACGGGAGCTGCGCAATCTCATCGAGCGCTGCCTGCTGCTGGGCAAGCCCCCGGCGGATTACTGGCAGAGCAGCAAGCCGGCCGAACAGGGGGCGAGCGAGGAGGGTTATCCGCTGGCGTGGCCGCTGGCGGAGGTAGAAAAAGCCCACATCCTGCAAGTGGTGGCCAGCCATGATGGCAACAAGTCGGCCGCCTCCCGGGTGCTCGGGGTGGCGCGCAAGACGCTGGATCGCAAGTTCAAGGAGTGGGCCATCGAATGAGGAAGGCTGATCGGATGGGGTGGCGATGAAACTGACCCTGCTCTCCCGCTGCATGCGCGCCCTGTTGCCCCGTTGCGTGCGCACCAAAGTGCGCTGGCGCCTGCTGCTGCTCACCTCGGTACCCATCATGCTCACTCTGGTGGGCATGATTGCGCTCACCCTCTACTGGACCCTCACCTACAGCTGGCAGAACCTGCTCACCACGGTGCGCAGCGATCTCGGGGTGGCCCACCACGCCATCACGGTGCAGCAGCAGCGCCAGACCGAGCATCTGGAGCATCTGCGCGATGCCTGGGCCTTTCAGCTTCGGCTGCGGGAATCGCCGGATCAGCTGCATGACTGGGTGATGCCGCTGGCGGCCAACTATGGTCTCGATTTTCTGCGCTTGCGCCGCGGCCCCGAGCTGGATCAGCTGACGGCGCAAGAGCGCGCCGCCCTCACGGCCGGACGCAGCGTCAGCCACTTCGTGGTCTGGTCGCAGCAAGAGATGCTTGCCCTCTCACCGCAACTGGCCAAGCGGGCCGTGCTGTGGCAGCGGGATGGCACCAGGGTGGTGGAGAACAGGGGACTGATCAGCCTCTCGCTGACCCCTGTGATGGGCCGTGACGGCTCCCTTTGGGCCGTGCTGGAGGGGGGCGAGCTTGTCAACGGCAGCACCCGGCTGGTGGATGAGCTCAAGGGGCAGGTGTTTGCCAAAAACACCCTGCCGGATGGCAGTGTCGGCACTGTCACTCTGTTTCTCGACGATCTGCGGGTGAGCACCAACGTACCGGTCAGCAGCAGCCGTCAGGTGGGGCGGGCGGTGGGCACCCGGGTCTCGCCGCCGGTGCGCGAACAGGTGCTGGGGCGGGGGGAGATGTGGGTTGACCGCGCCTTCGTCCATGACGCCTGGTATGTCTCTGGCTACGAGCCGCTCTTGGGCGCCAAGGGCGAGCGGCTCGGCATGCTCTATGTCGGCTTTCTCGAGTGGCCCATTATCCGCACCTACCTCACCAATCTGGTGGAGCTGGGCTCCGGCGTGGTGCTGCTGTTGCTGCTCTCCGGCCTGCTGGTCTATCGCGGCGCGCGGGATCTCTTCTCCCCCATCGAGCGGATGCACAAGGTAGTGCGGCAGGTGCAGGCCGGGGAGTCCGCTCGCATCGGCCCGCTGGCCCTCGACCCTGACCACGAGCTGGCCCAGCTCGGTCGCCAGTTTGACGCCATGCTGGACAGGCAGGAGGCGCATCAGCAGCAGATGGCCCGCAGCGCCGACGAGCTGGAGCAGAAGGTGGCCGAGCGTACCCAAAGCCTCGAGCTCAAGACTGCCGAGCTGGAAGATCATATTCATATGCTGACCGAGGCGCGCCAGCAGCTGCTGATCAGCGAGAAGCTGGCGGCCCTTGGCGAGCTCTGTGCCGGGGTGGCCCACGAGATCAACAACCCGCTAGCTGTGATCCTCGGCAATGTGGAGCTGATGAAGCTGGAGCTGGGGGAGGCGGCCGAGCCGGTCAGCGAGGAGCTGGCACTGGTGCTGGCCCAGATCGAGCGCATTCGTGCCATCACCCGCAGCCTGCTGCAATACTCTCGCCCTGGCGATTACGAGACGGCGCCGGTGTGGCAGCACCTCAATCCCATCATCGAGGAGAGCCTGACGCTGGTGCGCTCCGCCCTGCGTCAGCAGCAGGTGGAGCTGGTGGCCGATCTCAGGGCCCAGCAGCCCATCGAGGCGGATCGTCAGCAGCTGCTGCAGGTGCTGATAAACCTCTTGGTCAACGCCAGCCACGCGCTGGGAGAGCAGGGGGAGATCCGGGTCGAGAGCCGCGACTGGGTCGATGAACTGGGTCAGTTGCGCGGGGCCGAGGTGCGGGTCATCGACAACGGCAGCGGCATCGAGGCGGCCATTATCGACAAGATCTTCGACCCCTTCTTCACCACCCGCGCCACCGGCACCGGGCTGGGGCTGGCCCTGAGCCACCGCATCATCAGCCGCTGGGGCGGGGAGCTCTTGGTGGACTCCACCCCGGGGCAGGGGAGCTGCTTTACCGTGCGGCTGTGCAGCCACGCCCTGCTGCCCAGCGGTAGCGAGCCTGCGAAACTGGAAGGGTGGCGCATCGCCCTCAATGCCGAGGGGCGTGAGACAAGCGATTGATGCTGTTATAAAAAGGCCCGTGATAAAAACAGCCCGTCAACATGGTTGACGGGCTGTTTTGTCGGTGGGTGAGTGGTTATTTACTGCGGACTCCACACCAGCTTGCCGCTTTGGGTCAGGTCATAGCCGCCGAGGCGTGCCGCCAGCTCGCGCCCCTCGGGGGATTGCAGCCAGCCGATCAGCTGTTGCAGCAGGGTGCGAAAGAAGACCCCCTGCGGCATCACCAGATCGAAGCACTCCTGCGACAGCGGCATAAAGCCGAGGCCAAACTCGGTGGCGGTGCTCTGGGCGCCGGGCCCGACATCGGCATCGCCGCGGCTGATGGCGGCAGCCAGTTCCCGCTCGCTGTTGACCTCAATGGTGCGCTCCAGCCGGGTCAGCGACTCCCCCTGGGTTTGCAGCCACTCCTGCAGGGCGCGCTGGCTGCCAGCCCCTTCTTGGCGCATGGCCCAGCGCCAGTCGAGCGCCTCTTTCGCCTCCTTGGGTTGCAGCCCTTGCCGCAGCACCAGCCCCTGCACCCGCCTAAATCCATGAACGATCACCCATTGCCGGTGGCCCTGATACTGCTGCACCAGCGCCGGGTGGCGCAGGTGCGCCTCTTCGGCCTGCCCCCAGTGGATGGCGCAGAGATCCACATGGCCGCGCGCCAGCATCGCCAGCCCCTGACGGGTGCCGCACGGGGTGTAGCCCACCAGTGCCTGGGTGCCGAGCTGCTGGGCCAAGCGGCTGCTGGCGTAGTGGAGCAGCACATCGTCGGATCCCGCCAGCAGCAGCCGGTCGTTCATCACCCCCTCGTGGCAGCTGCCGAGCAGCCAGCGATCGAGCAGGGAGCGGGGAAACAGCCACTTGCCGGTCGCCTTGGTGGCGGGGATGCGCGCCTCGTTGGCGAGCTGGTAGACCTTCTTCTCGTTGAGATCGAGGTATTCCGCCACCTGCTTCACGTTCATAAACTCATTCATGGCTTAGTCCCGCATCCCGCGACCGGCCGGACTGGGCGCCAACACCGGCGGCTTTTCGTCCAGCACCATATGGTCGTGGCCGCTAAAGACCTCGAAATGGCGCCCCTTGGCGCGGGCAATCATGGTGATGCCGAGCTGGCGGGCGAGATCCAGCCCCATCTGGGTGACGCCGGAGCGCGACAACAGCACCGGAATCCCCATCTGTGCCACCTTGATCACCATCTCCGAAGTGAGTCGCCCGGTGGTGTAGAAGATCTTGTCGTGGCCACTCTCGCCGCGCATCCAGAGCTCGCCCGCCAGCGTATCCACCGCATTGTGGCGTCCCACATCCTCGACAAAGGAGAGGATTTCGCTACCGCGACAGATGGCGCAGCCATGGACGGCGCCCGCCATCTTGTAGGTTTCGTTATGGGCCGACAGCGCCTTGAGCAGGGCGTAGAGGGTGCTCTGTTTAAGCTCGGGCGCCGCCAATACCACCCCTTCGAGCTTCTTCATCACGCTGCCATACATGGTGCCCTGACCGCAGCCAGAGGTGACCGTCTTCTTCTCCAGCGACTTGTCGAGATCGGCTGCCTGCTGGCTGCTCACCACGGCGGCGGCCTCGCTCTCCCAGTCGACAATCACCGACTCGATGGCCGAGATATCCTCGATAAAGCCCTGATTTTTCAGATAACCCAGCACCAGCGCCTCGGGGCGGGCCCCCAGCGTCATCAGGGTTACTATCTCCTTCCAGTTGAGGTAGACCGTCAGTGGCCGCTCACAGGCGATTTGGCGGGTGTTCATTGTGCCCTGTTCATCCATCACCTCGACGGCCATGGTGAGCTGGGCGGCAGCATTGCTTTTGATAAAGGTCGGTGTCATGGGCCCCTCGCGACCGGTTGCCGGGATCTAAGGGGAGGGATACAGCAAGTTTTGTTCCAGATTGTTTAACGATATTTGCAGAAAAGCATGAAAACTATTTTCCACTTAAAATGATTTAAATCAAAAGTTCCGATTTTAATGTGTAATTATCTTTAGCAATTTTATCTGGACAACAGGAGCATATTTCATAACTATGATGACTCATTTGGGTTTAGATGGCTCTAGCTAGGGAAGGTGCGAATAAGTCACCAAACATAAAAATGCGCCCTTGTAAGCATTTGAATTTAATAAACTAAATTTTTCAGTTTCGTTGTGGAGGGTGCTTATTCGCACCCTCCATAGTAGGTTGGTGCTGAACGAAGTGAAGCCCAACGTTTACCGTGAACAGCCTTATTAAGGCAATAATCGGATAATTCGGAGTTATTCGATTATTGCCATCCCTGCTGGTTAGGTTCTGGCGGATTGGTCTTACTCCGTATGTTGGGCTTCGCTGCGCTCTGCACCAACCTACGCCCGCGCCAACCTATGTCCCGCACGACATGCCAACCCGTATCAAAGCCCCCATCAGCCATCAAACCGGCCTTGGCCCCACTCTTGCTAAGTCTTATCCCATTGATGGCCGTGGCCGCCATGAATCTCCTGCCGTGAGCCGCCCCGAACAGGGTGGATCACGGGGGAGGGCGGCTCGGCAGAGACCTTCTAATGGGAGCCGTGACAGTGCAAGAGACAACCAATACCTTGCCCCCGCAGCGCTGGCTGCAACTGGAGTTAAAGGCCATCGACAGCCAGGTTGGCCGCTGGCAGAGTCGCCGTTTCGAGATTGCGGCGCTCCACCCCGCCGAGCCCGAGGCTGCCGGTGCCTTGCCCCTTACCCTGTTTCGCGATGAACGAGGGGATTATCGCTTCAATTTGAGCTCCGGCTCGCCCCGCCTCTTTGTCACCGGAAGCCGCGTGGACAGTGGCTTTGTGGCCGACGGCCTGACCCTGAGCCAGACCGTGGCCGCCGCCTATATGGATGGCGAGCGGCAGGTGCTCTCCTGCCCGCTGCCCGAAGCGCTGCAAGCCTGGGTGGAGGCCTTTATCGGCCGCCACGGCGAGCTGCTGGAGGCCCGTCGCAAGGGCAAGAAGGGCAAGGGGCGGGCCCAGGATCAGCTGGGAGTCGATAGCCAGGATCAAGCCAGCTGCGGCGCCGTGAAACCCACCGGCCCCGATGGCCGCGAGCGTGGCAGCGACGCCGGAACCTGTGCCGTAAACAAGGCCGGAAACAGCGCCCATGAGTGAGTTCCTCAAGCGCTGGTTATCTCGCAAGAGTGAGGCGCGCAAGCATCAGGTATTGCAGCCACGGGAAGAGGTTAGCCCCGAGGCGGTTTCCGCCCTCATCGAAGGCTGTGGCGAAGCTGAAACTCCAGATACTGCGCTGGATAGCCCCGTAGTCAGCACTGACAAGGGGAGTAGTGAACCCCTTGCCGTTGAGGGGGCCGAGAGTGGCGAACCGCCGCTAACAACAGCCCAGCCGGGCAAGGCCAAACTCCCCGACAAGGAGACGCTGCGGGCCATGTTTCGCAGCCACAAGCCGGATGGGCTCGACGACTACACCCAGGATTTCAGCCAGCCCGAATTGCTGCCTGCGGCCCTGACCGCCGGGCTGCGCAACTGGCTGGTAGATCAGGTGACCGCCCCGGAGAGCGAATCGGCCAATCCGGCCAGCGGATCCGCTGAACCGGTGGCGGTTGTCAGCGCACCTGCCGCCGACGAGCTGGCTGATAACCATTCTCAAACCCACACCGACGATCGGGACATTTTGGTTTCCTATGGTGGACAAAATGTCCCAACCAAAGGTGGGGGAATGGAACCCTCAGGATCCTGACTCCCTGTCAGTCACTTTTTTTCCGGGGGAGTTGGCTCGCCTCTTGCTCTCTCGGCTTACCAACAAGCGCCCATCCCATGAGGTGGCGCGCACAGGAGCGTATGTGAGCACTGAACAAACATTGCCAAATCTGGCCCCAAATCTGGCCTCCAATCTTGCCCATGGGGCGGGGGCGGCCGAGCATAACGCGCGCGCTCGCGCCTATGCCCTGCAGCATACGGTCAAGACCGACAACCTGATCCCGGCCACTGTCTCTTACCAGAGTCAGGGGCGCCTGCTGCTGGTCGGCCCGGAAGATCGCATTCGCCGCGCTGCCAGCCTGCTGCCCGCCGGGGTGAAGCCCACCCTGCTGGTGACCGAAGCGGTCCGTGATGCCGAGGCGGCCGATCTCGAAACCATTTTTGATGCCACCGCATCCCTCGCGGCCCTGACCCTGCGCGAGCCGAGCCTGACAGGGTATCTCGGCCAGTTCCAGCTTACCGGCCTCAATGGGCAGGGTGAGCGGGTTAACCTGGCTGCGCTCTGTTTTCCACAACAAGCGACGGTGGGGAACGAACCGCGCTTTGATCTGGTGGCTGATCTGGGCCGCGCCCCGCTCTTTGCGCTGGAGCGCCCGCCGGTCGGTTATCTGCATCTTGCCGATGATCAAGGGCTGGCCGAACGGCTTGCCGAGCTCTGTGCGCTGACCGGTATCTTCGACAAGCCGCGCTATTTTCGCCTAGACCCCGAGGCCTGCGCCTTTACCGCCCGCGGCGTGCCCGGTTGCAGCCGCTGCCTCGATGTCTGTCCGACCGATGCCCTCAAGCCCATCAATGGTCGTATCCAGATCGATCCCCATCTCTGTCAGGGCTTTGGTAGCTGTGCCTCTGCCTGTCCGACCGGGGCGATTGCCTATCACCAGCCCGATGCCAACACCAGCGGCGACTACCTGCTGCGATTGCTCAAGCACTACCGCGAGGCGGGGGGCGACGCTCCGCAGCTGCTGATCGCCGGTGAAAACGAGCGCAAATGGGTGGAGGCCGAACTTACCCGCCTGCCTGCCAACTGGCTGCCGGTCTGGGTGGAGGAGAGCGCGAGTTTAGGCATCGAGAGCTGGTTCGCCGCCCTTGCCTATGGCGCCAGCGCAGTGCGCATTGCGCTGGGTGACGATGCCCCCGAAAGCGTGCGGGCATTGGTTGAGCGGGAACTGGCCAGCGCCGCCGTGCTGTTGGCGGGCGCGGGTCTTGCTGCCGATCGCATCGCTCTGTTTGACGCAGATGCTGGTGAGCCTGTTTCCGGCCAGCCAACCGTTGCACTGCTGGATAAACCGCTCAAAGGGGACAAACGGGAGAACCTGTTTGCCGCCTTCGATGCCCTCTGGCAGGCCAACGAAGGGAGCCGTGAGCCGCTGGCGGTGCCTCACGGCGCCCCTTACGGCAGCGTGGAATTGAAAGAAACTGACTGCACCCTCTGCATGGGCTGCGTGGCGGTCTGCCCGAGCCGCGCCCTGCATGCTGTTGGGCACACGCCCGGCCTCAACTTTATTGAGCAGGACTGCATCCAGTGCGGCATGTGCGAAAAGGCGTGCCCCGAGCAGGCCATCGTGCTCACGCCCCGTCTGCAGCCGGTGCCCGAAGCGCGCCGCGCCGTGCAGAGCCTGAAAGCCGAAGAGGCCGCCTGCTGCATTCGCTGCTCCAAGCCGTTCGCGCCGGCCTCCCTTATCCGCCGCATCCAGCAAAAACTGGCCGGTCACTCCCACTTTCAGAACGAGGCCGCCCAGCGGCTGCTGATGTGTGAGGACTGTCGGGTCAAGGATGTGTTTGCGGCGCTGGCGGCGGATCCCGTCTCCCAGCTCAAGGTATGAGGGGCCAGTGATGAGTGAACAACATAACGAAAAGGCTGGCGAACTGACCATGACCGAACTGGAACAGAGCAGCGCCGATCTCTACGCCCTGCTGGCAAGCCTCTGGCGAGCCGCCCCCCGTGGTGAACAACTCGCCTGGCTGCAAGGGTTGCAGCCGATGCCGGGCCCCTTTGCCAGAGGGCTGGGGCTGGTGCAGCTGGCAGCCAGTAGCCACCACGAAAACGAGCTTGCCGAGGAGTATCAGGATCTCTTTATCGGGCTGGGGCGCGGGGAGATTGTGCCGTTTGCCTCCTGGTATCTCACCGGCTCATTGATGGAGCTGCCGCTGGCGGTACTGCGCGCTGATCTGCAGTCCCTCGGTTTTGAGCGCCAGAGCGGAGTGTGCGAGCCGGAAGATCATCTGGCCGCCCTCTGTGAGGTGATGGCGGTGTTGATTGCCGAGCAGCACCCGGAGCGCAACCGCTTCTATGAACGCCACCTTGCCCCCTGGGTACTCGCCTGCTGCCGCGATCAGCAACAGGCGAAAGGGGGCAGCTTCTACCGGGCGGTCGGCGCCCTTGCCGAAGATTTCTTCAAGCTGGAAAACGAATTGCGCCTGCCGTTTGGCGCCTGCGTGGTGAAGGGTTGATCGCCCTTATCTGTGCATTACAAGAGCTGCGCATAACAAAACGAGCAGACGAGATATCCCATTGGACGCGAAGCTGGCGCGCAGGCGCCAGAAAGAACAACAACAGAGGTCACAAGAATGAGCGATGAACAGCTGAAAGACCCGTCCCGCCGCAATCTGATCAAGGGAGTTGGCGTGGTCGCCACCATAGGCGTACTGGCCGGAGCCACCGGTCGGGTGGTGGGCAAAGAGGTGCTGACCCACGACACCGAGCCTGACAAGGGCTATCGGGAGACCCCCCATGTTCACGACTTTTATCGCACCCTGCGCGGCACCGACTGAGCCGGATCAGTGAAGGAGAACTCATGAAACTGACAAAACGTGCCGAGCAGCCCCAAGTGGGCGAGCAGGGCAATGAGGCCATTCGCGGTCAGGGGCTGACCCGCCGCGCCTTTATGGTCAACTCGGGTCTGGTGGCCGGTGGCGCCGTGGCCGCCGGTTGGCTGGCGCCAGCAATGATGCAGCGGGCCGAAGCCAAAACTGTGGCGGCCGGGGTACCGGTCGAGGTGAAGCGTACCATCTGTTCCCACTGCTCGGTGGGTTGCGGCGTTTATGCCGAGGTGCAGAATGGCGTCTGGACCGGTCAGGAGCCGGCGTTTGATCACCCCTTCAACCTTGGCGGTCATTGTGCCAAGGGGGCGGCCCTGCGCGAGCATGGTCACGGTGAGCGTCGCCTCAAGTACCCGATGAAGCTGGTGGGCGGCAAGTGGCAGCGCATCAGCTGGGAGCTGGCCATCGAAGAGGTAGGCAATGAAGTGCTGCGCCTTCGCAAGGAGTCCGGCCCCGACAGCGTCTACTGGCTCGGCTCCGCCAAGCACTCCAACGAGCAGGCCTACCTGTTTCGCAAGATGGCGTCCCTGTGGGGCACCAACAACGTGGATCATCAGGCGCGGATCTGCCACTCCACCACGGTCGCCGGGGTTGCCAACACCTGGGGCTACGGCGCCATGACCAACAGCCTGAACGACATGCACAACAGCAAGTCGATCATGTTCATCGGCTCCAACCCGGCGGAGGCACACCCGGTCGCCATGCAGCACATCCTGCTGGCGAAAGAGCGCAACGGCTGCAAGATCCTGGTAGTTGACCCGCGCCGTACCCGCACCGCCGCCAAGGCGGACATGTACCTCTCATTGCGCCCGGGCACCGACGTCGCCTTTATCTGGGGCATGCTGTGGCACATCTTCAAGAACGGTTGGGAAGATAAAGAGTTCATCCGCACCCGCGTCTACGGCATGGACGAGGTGCAAAAAGAGGTGGCGCGCTGGACCCCGGCCGAAGTGGAGCGGGTGACCGGCCTCAACGAACAGCAGGTCTATGGCGCCGCCAAACTGCTGGCCGACAACCGCCCCGGCTGCGTGGTCTGGTGCATGGGCGGCACCCAGCACACCACCGGCAACAACAACACCCGCGCTTACTGCATCCTCGAACTGGCCCTCGGCAACGTGGGCAAGAGCGGGGCGGGCACCAACATCTTCCGTGGCCACGACAACGTGCAGGGGGCCACCGACTTTGGCGTCACCTCCGACTCCCTGCCCGGCTACTACGGGCTGGAAGAGGGCTCCTGGAAGCACTGGGCCCGGGTGTGGGATGTCGATTACGAGTGGATCAAGGCGCGCTTTGACAACAAGGCCTACAACGGCAAGTTGCCGATGAACAATAACGGCATTCCGGTCTCCCGCTGGGTGGACGGGGTGCTGGAGAATGCCGATCTCATCGAGCAGGGTTCCAACATCCGCGCCATGTTCTACTGGGGCCATGCGGTCAACTCCCAGACCCGCGGCCCGGAAATGAAGAAGGCGATGCAAAAGCTCGACATGATGGTGATTGTCGACCCGTATCCCACAGTCGCTGCCGTCATGAACGACCGTACCGACGGCGTCTACCTGCTGCCGGCCACCACCCAGTTCGAGACCTATGGTTCCGTCACCGCCACCAACCGCTCCATGCAGTGGCGCGACAAGGTGATAGAACCCCTGTTCGAATCCAAGGTCGACCACGAGATCATGTATCTCCTGAGCAAGAAGCTCGGTTTTGCCGAGCAGCTGTTCAAGCACATCAAGGTAGAGAACAACCAGCCGCTCTTGGAAGACATCACCCGCGAGTACAACCGCGGTATGTGGAGTGTGGGCTACACCGGCCAGAGCCCGGAGCGGCTCAAGGCGCACCAGCAGAACTGGCACACCTTCCACAAGACCAACCTCAAGGCCGAAGGTGGCCCGGTCAGTGGCGAAGTGTACGGTCTGCCGTGGCCCTGCTGGGGCACCCCTGAGATGAAACACCCCGGCAGCCACATCCTCTATGACACCAGCATTCCGGTGTCGGAAGGGGGCGGCGGTTTCCGTGCCCGTTTCGGCATCGAGTATCAGGGCGTTTCGCTGCTGGCCGAAGACTCCTGGCCGAAGGGGAGTGAGGTGGAGGATGGCTATCCCGAGATCACTGCCGACCTGATGAAACAGCTTGGCTGGTGGGATGAACTGACCGAGGCCGAGAAGAAAGAGGCCGAGGGCAAGAACTGGAAGACCGATCTCTCCGGCGGTATCCAGCGGGTCGCCATCAAGCATGGCTTCGTCCCCTACGGCAACGCCAAGGCGCGCTGCGTGGTGTGGACCTTCCCGGATCAGGTGCCCAAGCACCGCGAGCCGCTCTACACCCCGCGCCGCGACTTGCTGGCCGACTACGCCACCTGGCCTGATTCGAAGAGCCTGTGGCGCCTGCCGACCCAGTACGCCTCGGTGCAGGAGAAGGATGTCAGCAAGGAGTTCCCCATCATCCTCACCTCCGGCCGTCTGGTGGAGTACGAGGGGGGCGGCGACGAGACCCGCTCCAACCCCTGGCTGGCTGAACTGCAGCAGGAGATGTTCGTCGAGATGAACCCGGCGGATGCCAACGATGTCGGCGTGCGCGACGGTCAGGACGTGTGGGTCGAGGGGCCGGAAGGGGGCCGGGTCAAGGTGAAGGCGCTGGTGACCCCGCGGGTCAAGCCGGGGCTCGCCTTTATGCCGTTCCACTTCGGCGGCCACTTCGAGGGCAAGGATCTGCGATCCAAATATCCGGAAGGGTCTGACCCCTATGTGCTGGGGGAGTCGGTCAACATAGTCACCACCTATGGTTATGACCCGGTCACCCAGATGCAGGAGACCAAGGTCACCCTGTGCCGTTTTCGCAAAGTAGGAGCCTGATCCCATGGCCAGAATGAAATTCATGTGTGACACCAAGCGCTGCATCGAGTGCAACGGCTGTGTGACGGCGTGCAAGAACGAGAACGACGATGCCCTCGAGTGGGGCATCCAGCGCCGCCGGGTGGTAACCCTCAACGACGGCCTGCCGGGTGAGACCTCCATCTCGGTCGCCTGCATGCATTGCACCGATGCCCCCTGCATGGCGGTCTGCCCGGCCGACTGCTTCTATCACACCGACGATGGCATAGTGCTGCACAACAAGGATCTCTGCATCGGTTGCGGCTACTGCCTGTTTGCCTGCCCGTTCGGGGCGCCCCAGTTCCCGAAGACCGCCGCCTTTGGCGATCGGGGCAAGATGGACAAGTGCACCTTCTGCGCCGGCGGCCCGGAAGAGGATCACAGCGAGGCGGAGCGCCAGAAGTACGGTGCCAACCGCATCGCCGAGGGCAAGCTGCCCATGTGTGCCGAGCTCTGCTCCACCAAGGCACTGCTGGCGGGGGATGCGCAGGTGATCTCCGATATCTTCCGCGAGCGGGTTGCCTATCGTGGTGCTCCTCACGCAGCTTGGGGGGCTGATGAACAGGCGCTCTATCGCGACGCCAGCAAACCTCACGATGGCAGAGGCAAGGGGCTCAAGCTTGGCAAGCAGGAGGATGGCCAATGAGACACTGGCTGACAGCGCTGCTGACGGCCTTGCTGCTGTTCAGCGCGCCCGGCTTCGCTGATGCGCAGAAAGAGGCGGTCGGCTTTGCCGGCGCCGATTACTGGCGGGCGGTGAAGGATGGGCAGGAGGGGGTGACCACCTCCCGCTCGCCGGAGCACGGGGTGCTGATCTCGGTGCCGGGCCAGCTCTGGTTCGAGGTGAAGACCAAGTGGGTGTCGCCGCTCGGCGCCATCGCCATCTTCGGGTCGCTCGCCATGTGTGGCCTGATGTATCTGGTGGTGGGGCAGACCAAGCTCTCCAAACCGCGCACCGGGCGCAAGCTCAAGCGCTGGAGCAGGCTGGATCGGGCGCTGCACTGGACCACGGCGGCCATGTTCCTGACCCTCTCCGGGTCGGGGCTGGCCATCATCTACGGCAAGTACTTCATCAAGCCGGTGGTGAGCCTCGGAGTGTGGGAGAACTGGATCTGGTTTGCCAAGGTGTTCCACAACTATGTGGGGCCGCTCTTCTTCCTCTGCCTGATGGGGGTACTCATCAAGTGGTTCCGCCACAACATCGTCAACATGGTGGATGTGCAGTGGTTCATGAAGTTTGGCGGCATGCTCGGTAAGCACAAGGGAAGTCACCCCTCGGCGGGCTTCTCCAACGGCGGCGAGAAAGCGATCTTCTGGCTGCTGATCTGGTTTGGCGGCATTGTGGTGGCGACCGGGTTGTTCCTCGACTTCCCCATCTTCGGCCAGCTGCGCCGCCAGATGGAGTGGGCCAGTTTTATCCATATCGTAGGCGCCTTGATCCTTATTTGCGGTTTTATCTTCCATATCTACATGGGCCTGTTCCAGTTGGAAGGGGCGCTGGAGGGGATGGTGACCGGCGAGGTGGACGAGACCTGGGCCAAGGAGCACCACGACCTCTGGTATGAAGAGGTGAAGCACACCCTCGATGAGCCCAAGGCGGGCAAATCAAGCTGATGGTCGACAAAGAGTAAAGAGAAGGGGCGCTGCGGCGCCCCTTTTGATGGCGGGTCTATCGTGATGGCAAATTGATTGAGCGATGCCGCAAACGGCGATGGTTTTTTGGGCCACCTTGAGCAACAGTAACAGGGGTTCCATTCACACAAGGGATGACAAATGATGAGAAAAACATGGCTGGCAGCGGTATGTGCATCTGCGCTCTTCGGTGGTATTGCGGGCGTGGCGCAGGCGGCTGACGGGATCAAGACCCAGCAGGTACAGTTCAAAAAAGGGGAGTCAGGGGCAACCATCAACGGCACCATTCAGGGTAGCCAGACCCTCGATTACAAGCTGACGGCCAACAAGGGCCAGAGCATGGTGGTGATCCTGACCGGCAAGCCCTACTTCAATATTTTGCCGCCGGGCAGCAAGGGGGAAGCGATTTTTGTTGGCTCTCGTGACGGGAACAACTTTGAGGCAACCCTGCCCGCCAAGGGCACTTATACCATTCGGGTCTACCAGATGGGGGCTGCCGAGAGCAGCAAGGCCAAGACGTCGTTCAAGCTGGAGGTGGGCATCAGCGGCTAATGCCGGCCGCTGACAAGCATCACAGAGGTGGTGGCCACAAAGGGCCGCCACCGTTGTTTTATCCCCTCTGTTTTTACCTCGCCAAGGTCAATATTCCCCCCGGGCCAGTCGCTCGAAGTAGCGCTGATAACGTCCGCTGGCGATGGCCTGCTGCAACTGCTGATTGAACTGATCCCGCAGTTTGGCTGAATCCGGCATCTTGCGCGGGAACATCACGAAGCTGTCGTTGCGCAGAAAAGGGGTCTGACTGTGGGTGATGAGTGCCGCGCTGGCGGGGTCGAGCTGGCTCTGCAACTCGGCCAGACCGACTCGCAGCTCTTGTGGATAGAGGTCGATCCGCCCGCGCAGCAGCTTGCCGAAATTCTGCTTCACATCGGTGACTTTCTGTTGGGTTACCTTGCCATCGGCCACCATTTTGTCCAGCTCGGGCCCGTAGCTATAGGCGATATCGCCCCCCAACCGCATGCCGATGATCTGCTCAAGGCGCTCGGCTTGCAGCTGCCGTGATTTGAGGGAGAAGAAGACAAACTGCTCCTGCAGCACCGCTTCGCTAAACAGAAAATCCTGCTCCCGCTCCGGTTTGTGCATCCAGACGGCGGTGGCATCGTAGAGCTGGCTATTGGCCGCCAGCGAATAGACCCGACCCCAGGGGGCGAAGTGGAACTTCACCTCATAGCCCGCCTCCTTGAACAGATCGCTGATGAGGTGGGCCACGGGACCGTGCTGTTTTGATTGCTCGGAGACGAAAGGGGGCCATTCACCCACGATGATGTTGAGCACCCGGCCCGGTGCGGCGAGAGCCGACTGGCAGGCCAGAAACAACCACAGAGCAAGCAGCGGGATCAGGCGCATGGCAGAAAGAAGGGGACGCAGGCTGGCAGAGGCGAGGGCATCAGATCGCTCCCGGCTGTGATGCGGTGAAAGGGGCTGGGTTGTCCGCAATGCTAACATGAGTCTCATTCCTTGCCGTGGATATTTGTCTCGTCGGGGTCGCCGGGCGCCTATTTTGGCCGCAGGGTATGCCCAAGCTCACAAAACCAATCGAGTAAACGTCATATGATTGATTTCATTATGAGTCTTGCTCTCCTGCCGAACGGCAATTTCACGTAAATCAAAGAGAATGACTATGGCTACCGGACAATATCTGCTGTGGAAAGATGCACAGGGACAGGATTTTCGCCCCGTTGCACTGACCGGCACTGATCTGCTTAACAATCGATACCTCAACAAGGGCACGGCCTTCACCGAACAGGAGCGGGCCGATTTTGATCTCGATGGTTTGCTGCCGCCTCAGGTGCAAACTTTTGAAGCCCAGCTCGAGCGAGTGTATGAGGGGTTCAAGAGCGCTTGCAGCGATATCGAGAAGTACCAGAACCTGCGTGCCCTGCAGGATCGCAACGAAACCCTGTTTTATGCCCTGTTGTCACGCCATGTGGAGGAGATGACTCCCTACATCTATACCCCGACCGTGGGCAAGGCGTGTCAGGAGTTCAGCCACCGCTTCCAGAAGCCGCGCGGCCTCTACATCACCCCGGACAACGTGGATGACATGGGCAGTCAGGCCCGTCACTTCGATGCCAAATCGATCCGCATCATAGTCGTCACCGACAGCCAGGGCATTCTGGGGATCGGCGACCAGGGGGTCGGCGGCATGGGCATCCCCATCGGCAAGCTGGCGCTCTATACCCTGGGTGCCGGTATTCACCCCGCCTGCTGCATGCCCATCGCGCTGGATGTGGGCACCGACAATCAGAAACTGCTCGATGACCCCATGTATCTGGGCCGCCCCCACAAACGGATTCGCGGCAAGGAGTATGAAGAGTTCATCGACAAGTTCGTGCAGGGGGTCAAGCGCCACTTCCCCAACGCCGTGCTGCAGTGGGAAGACTTTAGCAAATCCAATGCCTTCAACAATCTGGCCCGCTACCAGCAGTCACTGCCGTCATTCAACGATGATATTCAGGGCACCGGTGCCGTGGTGCTGGCCGGTATCATCGGCGCGGTCAAGGTCAAGGGGGAGACCCTGGGCCAGCAGAACTATCTGGTCTATGGCGCTGGCGCCGGTGGGGTTGGCGTCGCGGATCAGATCTGCGCGGGGATGATCCGCGAGGGGATGGATCCGCAGGCGGCCCGCGATCGCATCTACATTCTGGATACCCAGGGGCTGGTGTGCGACAACCGGGACGGGCTCGACGAGTACAAGCGTCGTTACGCCAAACCTGGGCTGTTGTTGGCGGGTTGGGATACCGAGGTGCCCGGCAAGGCCAATCTGGCCGATGTGCTGCGTCATGTGCCCATTACCGTGTTGCTGGGTACCAGTGGCTCGGGCGGGGCCTTCCAGGAAGAGCACATCCAGCTGATGCTGCAGCATTGCGAGCGCCCCATGGTATTCCCGCTCTCCAACCCCACCGCCAACTGTGAAGCGCTGCCGGAGGATATCTACCGCTGGAGCAAGGGCAAAGCCATCGTTGCAACCGGCAGTCCGTTCAAGGATGTGAGCTACGAGGGGCAGGAGTTCCGGGTCGGGCAGGGCAACAACGTCTTTATCTTCCCCGGTGTAGGTCTGGCGGCCATCGTTAGCCAGATCCGCGAGATCACACCCGATGTCTTCACTACCGCCGCCTTTGCGCTGGCCGAGTGCGTGAGTGAGGTGGACCTGGCTAAAGGGGCCGTTTATCCCCGCATTCGCGAGCTGCGCAGCATCTCGGTGCATGTGGCCACCGCCGTGCTCAAGGATATCGTGCGTCGGGATCCCTCCCACCCGCTGATCGGTCAGGATCTGCAGCAGCATATCCTCAACCACATGTGGGAGCCGGTTTACCTGCCCTATCGTCGGGTATAACCGCGTATTCACCGCCCGGATAAAGGATCGGTAAAGATGACAAGGGGGTAGCGCTGCTACCCCCTTTCGTTTGGCTATGTCCCAATTACGTGTTGCATGGGGCGCCCCAGCGCCTCATGCAAACATGCTTTGATATTTACGCCTTTTCTGTAACGCTCCAACATCCGGCGCCAACCCAGGTAGTTCTTCAGGTAGTGCGTCGCCACGCCATGGAACCGCTCCATCCACTCTTTCAACCGATGGT